>CAYSQL010000001.1:0-7337 GCA_964433265.1 uncultured Candidatus Saccharibacteria bacterium
GCAAGCTCCGCGCTATGCAACTGGCTATGAGGACGCAGCGGGGTGGGTGTATAGCTGCACCCGGCCCGTGCAAGTGGCGGATCAAGGTGCTACATATGGAAATGGTGAGCCAAGTTTGACACCCGTGAATCAAGCCGAAGCTAACAAATATTGTCAGCGAGGCGGCATTGAGTAAACGTACGAATTTGCTTGTGTATATTAGAAGCTAAACGCTTCCTGATGGATGCGCCCGGGATGAACGCCAAGGTTCTCGAGCTCTTCTTGGTACATTGCCATGAGCGGTTGTGGCCCACAGAGGTAGTAGTCAAACTCCGATGGATTGGTCAAATGTGCGGTGAGTGTCTGCGCAAAGAGCGCGCGTTTGTCACCTGGCTGATCATATATCGGCACATAGCGTTCGCCTAAGTGCTTCGCGAACGTTGGCTCAAACGCCGCCGATTTAGCGTCACGATTGGCGTAGAACAGCCACTGTTCCCGCTGATCATTTTCATAGAGCAGGCGTTCGGTAAACGGGGTAATACCGATACCACCGGCGAGGAAGACGCTCGGACGATGCGGGCTCTCCTGAATGTCGTGCGTAAATTCTCCAAATGCCCCGGTGACATAGATAGTTGCCCCGACGGCTTTCTTTGTCAAGGATTTGGTGTAGGCGCCGTACGTCTTGTATGCGACGGTCAGGACGCCGGTAACGTCGTCGTAGGAGAGCACGGAAAACGGATGATCCTCGGAAATCAAGCCAGCTTTGAGGTAGACGTATTGTCCACGTTCAGGGCGCACGCGAAAGGCAAAGTCCTGTGGCTTGAGGCTGATCGCGTGTACGCGCGGTGCGACCTCGACTTGGCTGAGAATAGTGTATTTCTGCTTATTGAGATGCAAGGCGCCACGGACACGGAGGATGATAACGAGCACTAACCCCATATAAATGAGAAAGAAGTAGGCGCGCACGACGACTTGCGCCGCATAACTTGAGCCGGTATCTGGCACGTGAAGCACGGCAAATGGCAGGGCAAGATAGCCGAGAAAGTGAATGTATTTCCAGGGGCGCCAGGTGATTTTTTCGCGGAGCAGTGCCGAGGTGATCCAGATGATCAGGCAGATATAAAACGCGATTTGCCCAAAGAAAATCGCGCGGGAAAAGCTGTCATTTCCTTGCGGTATAAAGATGAAATCAAGCCCCTTTTTGTAACTGAGCATGACAAATACTGGGTGAAGAAAAATCAGTAACGTGCCATATTTGCCGAGCAGCGAGTGGAGGTTGTAGGCGTTCGT
This sequence comes from uncultured Candidatus Saccharibacteria bacterium, assembly GCA_964433265.1. GTDB lineage: Bacteria > Patescibacteriota > Saccharimonadia > Saccharimonadales > Saccharimonadaceae > Saccharimonas. Next base: position 1,270 of record CAYSQL010000001.1, read on the forward strand.
GAGCTTTTTCGGTAGCAGCCCGGCGACGCTGCGTATACCAAGGAGCAGACTCCAGAGGAGGACGGATAGGCCCATGTAACCGATGATTGCTGAGGCATAGAGCGTGAGTGATTGAAACGAATTGACGCTCGGTGCTGGGATGATGATGGCAGGAGCGACCAACATACCCACGAAAATGATGGCAAATAATAGTGAAAGCATATAGCTGCAGTATAGCGCGCTTTACCTGAAAAGCGTCTGAAGAAACGCCGGACTAGCGAACGAAAGTGAGAGCTTTGCCTGGCTTGCCCGCGCGTCCAGTGCGTCCGATACGGTGAACATAGTCTTCGTACACCTTCGGCGGATCGAAGTTAATGACGTGCGAGACGTGAGGGATATCAAGTCCACGTGCGGCGACATCGGTCGCGACGAGGACGTTTACCTCGCCGGCCTTAAAACTGCGGAGTGCGCGATCGCGCTGCGACTGTGACTTGTTGCCGTGAATTGCGACAGCAGGGAGTCCGGCGTTCGTCAGCTTGTCGGCAAGGCGTTGGACGCCATATTTGGTTTCGCCAAAGACAATGACTTTCTCGAATTCGTCTTTACCAAGCAACCCGGCGAGAATTTCTAATTTTTCCTCTTTGCTGCCGGCGCGAATAACGTCCTGCTCGATATGGTCGTTTGTCTGGTTGCGAGCGACGGAAATAGTCAGTGGGGTAATCATGAATTCTTCGACGATTGCCTGGACATCACTGGTCATCGTCGCGCTAAAACAGAGTGTCTGTCGCTGTTTTGGCAATTCCGCCTCGATAGTGCGAATATCACGGACGAAGCCCATGTCGCACATGCGATCGGCTTCATCGAGGATGAAGGTCGTGACGTTCTGTAGACGTAGGACACGGCGATCAATTAAGTCTTTGAGGCGTCCCGGCGTGCCAATGATGACGTGCGGGCCACGCTTGATTTGCTGGATTTGGCGGTTTATATTGGCACCACCAACAACGAGGGCTGAGTAGAGCTTCTGTCCGGCGGCAAAACGGCGAAACTCGTCATCGATTTGCTGGGCTAGTTCTCGGGTTGGTGCGAGGACGAGGACGCTGACAAGCTCGCGGTTCGCGCTGAGCTTTTCAATCGTTGGCAGCAGGAATGCTGCGGTTTTGCCGGTACCGGTATTAGCAAGACCGATCACGTCTCGACCAGCGAGAGCGGGTTCGATCGCCTGATCTTGAATTGGCGATGGGTGGGTAAATCCGAGGTGACTGAGTGTCTGGCGCGTTCGTTCGTTTAGCGCGAAGTCAGAAAACGCGTGTGTCGGTTCGTAGGGAATCTCCTCGGTGGGCGCGACAGCCTTGTTGATAAACCGGCTTGGATTGATTTCCTTGGTGGACTGCTGGCGCCTTCCCTTGCCTGGGCGGTGCGATGGCGCGAACGATGAACGGCGCTGTGCGCCTTGATAGTGATGCTGCATGAATAGACCTTTCTTGCTTGTTGATACACGATGAACGACAAGCATCTGGCACCTCCACCACGGGTGGAACAGCAAAAACGAGTATTCATCCAGTAGAAGGGTGTTTGTATATATTTTCTACTAACCTCTATTGTAGCATAAACGATTAGATAATGCAAATATCGATATACCTGTGTCTCAAAACCTCCCCGACACGCCGTAAAGCGGCTGCAATCCTGGTACTCCTGTCAGGAATACCAGGTGTGTAAGGGGGTGTGGAGTGGGAGGGTTTTGAGGCTCAGGTTCGATATCGTTTGTCTCTATCCCAGCTAGAACGGGAGCGGTGTGGTCAACGATTCGACGTCGACCGGACCAGTGCCTTGACGGGAAGGGTCTCGCGGCTAATTGTGATTAATATCACAGACATGGCCGCGCGTGACTGGTTAACTAGAAGAGTTTTGAATGGCAAGACAGATATGAGTCAAGAAAGACAAAGCCGATGTGGCCACGGGGAGCTTTTCGTATGAGGGCCGAGGAGGAGAAGTGTTGATGAAGCGCTACGATGGTCTCAAGAAAGTATCGCGCCAAAGTATTCCTCGAATCGTGGCGCTCTTGTTGTTCGTGCTGTGTTTTGCGGCGACAAGCGTGTTTGCGGGTGCGGTCTCCGACCAGGCGGATAGGGATTTTGAGGAATCACTACGGCAACAAGCGTCGGCGCGCGAAGCGTACTATACGGCGCGGATCCACAGTTTTAACCGGATTGTCCTTGCAAGTGCTTCGCTTTTTGAGATCAAGGATACGTTGACGAATGAAGACTGGCAGCATTTTTACGATGGCATGCATCTTGCCCGGGATTTTCCTTCGTTGTTGGGGCTGGGCTATTTGACGTCACAAGGTGACAGCGCGGTCGTGACGTACATCGCACCGGATAGTACCGAAAATCGCAAGACACTCGGGCGGGATATGGTGATTGATCCGATTGGGCGCAGTACGATGAACGCGGCGCGGGATACGGGGAATCCAACGATGTCGGCACCAGTGAAATTGGCACAAGACGAGGGGACGCAGACGTCGTCGCTCGGTGTGCTTATCTATTGCCCTATTTACCAGACGGGTGCGGATACCTCGACAGTCGCAGCGCGTCGAGGGGCACTCAGCGGCTACACCTATGCGGTTTTTCGCCCGGATGATTTGCTGCGGGGGTATGTGGATGATGGGGCGATGCGAGATGTTCACGTCTCGCTGCATGACACGACGAGTGGTGAATCAACACAGCTCTTCAGCAGTGGACAACAGAGCCAATCATGGCGCTCGAAGACGGTAAGCCGAACGACGCAAATCGATGTACGGACTTGGCGGATTTCTACTGAGGGGGTGTCGCCAGCGCTCGGACAATTTTATGGGCCAATTAGCATCTTTGTTTTTGGCGCAATCGCGAGTGGTGGCATGGCGCTGATCGCGTACGTGACATTGCTTCGTCGGATGACACGTGTCCACGAGGTGTACGAAAAAGAGGTGGAGCGTACGAAAGATGAGTTACTGGCGCTAACCTCGCACCAGCTACGGACGCCAGCGAGCGCGGTCAAGCAGTACGTCGGTATGTTGACGACGGGAATCGTCGGAGAATTGACGCCTGAGCAGCTCCAAATGGCGCAAAAAGCCTATGAGGCAAACGAGCGGCAGCTCCAGATTATTAACGAATTGTTGTACGTGTCGAAGGCCGATGCGGGCGAGCTCGTCATCGAGCCGCGCGCGATGGACCTTACGCTCGTGACGCGCTCGGTGGTCGATGCGTTTGCGGGGCGAGCTGCCGAAAAAGATATGACGCTTGTGTTCGCGGCGAAAAAGCCGCATATGATTCATGGTGATGCGCGCTATTTGCAGATGGCAATCGAGAATCTCGTGAGTAACGCGATTAAATACTCGTATAGCGGCTCGCGTGTGACGCTGGCGTTGCGCGAGGACGAGACAATGGTGAGATTGTCTGTTAAGGACCAGGGCGTGGGCATTCCGCAAGCGGATGTGCATCGGTTGTTTAGCAAGTTTGATCGAATTGATAACCCGTTGTCGTACAGTGAAGGTGGTAGCGGGCTCGGTTTGTTTCTGGCGCGGCAGTTAGTGGTCGCGCATGGCGGCGATATTATGGTCGAGTCGACGGAGGGCGAAGGCAGTACGTTTACGATGATTCTCCCCAAAGAAAGCGATATTACCTCGGCGGTTGTAGAAATCCGACGCCCACGCAAGTGACGTTGATGGTACACTTGGGATATGTATAGCGACACACTTTTGCGAACATATCCGCTTATTTCCGATCAAGTTGACAAGCGTGAGTTAGGGGTTGTGCTGCGTGAGCTCGAGAAACATTTGCAGCGGGGCGAGACTGGCTCGGTGGTGGAATTTGGCTGCTATGCTGGGACGACGTCACTCTTTATCCGTCGCTTGCTCGACCAGTATCACTCATCGGCAGAGTTTCACGTCTACGATTCGTTCGTGGGACTACCACCAAAGACGAGCAAGGACCAGAGCGCGGCTGGTGAGCAGTTTGTGACGGGCGAACTTGCGGTCGCGAAGAAAGAATTTATCGCGAACTTTCGCAAAGCCGGCTTGCGCACGCCAGTGATCCATAAGGGATGGTTCAACGCAGTGACGCCCGATAGGGTACCGGAGGCGATTTTCTTTGCGTTTCTGGACGGTGATTACTACGAGTCAATTCGCGATTCATTGATGTGTATCGCGCCGAAATTGGCGACGCGAACGACGATTATCGTGGACGATTACGCCAATGAAGCGCTGCCTGGTGCCGCGCGTGCCACTGATGAGTGGGTAGCACGTGGCGCGTGGCATTTGCGGACCGAAGCGAGTCTCGCGGTCCTTGCAAATTAAGCGTAAAAATGTTAATATAGAAACATATACTGTTCTGTGAAATTAGTCATAGCCTCTCTGTGCGCGGTTAGATACGATAGGTGTGTTACTACTAAGAACGAGGAGGAGTGGTTATGGTACTAAGCATTATATCGTGGATTATCGTCGGCGTTATCGCTGGATGGGTGGCGTCGTTGATTATGCGCACGGACGCGAGCATGGGGATGCTTGCGAATGTCGCGGTAGGTGTCGTTGGCGCATTTATCGGCGGTTGGCTCGTCGGTCTCTTTGGTATCTCGATTAGCGAAGGCGTCTTGAGCGTACCGAGTATTCTTACGGCGATTCTTGGCGCGGTCGTCTTACTGGCAATCATTCGGGCAGTAAGCGGTGGCATGAGTCACCGTCATCATCCGGCGTAATTTCGGGCGGTGAGCCTCACGGAAAAAGAACCCCCTGTACCCCTAGGGTTCTTTTTCAGGTTTGTAGTACAATAGCAGTAGATGAAGCAGCGTTTGGGACTTGATTACGATCAGCTGTTCCACTCCATTCCGGGGAGCTATATCGTGTTGCTTGGTGATGATCCGCTATTTACGATTGTTGAAGCAAGTGATGCCTTTTGCCGAATTGTCGGGCGCAAGCGTCGTGAAGTGATTGAACGACCGTTTCGCGATGTTTTTCCGCTCTCAGACGACAAAGAAAGTAATGACGGCACGCGAGCGCTCCTCGAATCATTTCGGGCGGTCGTCGCGACACACGCGATGCATGACGCTGGAGTAATCCGCTATGATATGCAAACAGTGGATGATGGATTTATTCGTAAACTGTGGCTGACGAAAAATTATCCCATTCTTGGCAAAAAAAAGACGATGGGCATCCTCATGGCAGCCCAGGACGTCACAACGTTGTTTAACCCCGACGACTATGCGAGCGAACGGATTGCGTATCTCGAACATGTTATTGAGATTAATCAGTCAAAGGACGAATTCATCTCGATTGCATCTCACCAGCTCCGTACACCAGCAACGGGGGTGAAGCAATATATCGGCATGGTGCTCGAAGGCTTTTTTGGGGACATTACTCCGGAGCAGCGCGAGGTCTTGTTGCGCGCATACGAGAGCAACGAACGTCAGCTGCGGATTGTGACGGATTTGCTCAAGGTCGCACAGGTCGATGCCGGAAAGGTCATGTTGCATTTCGAGACGTTTGATATTAATGCGTTTGCGCGTCGTATTATCCGGGACAATACGGCGACGATTAAACGGCGCGAGCAACGGTTGCGGTTCGTACCGTCCGAGCATGCTGCTCTCGTCATGGCCGATCCCGAAACGATGCGGATGGTGATTGAAAATATCCTTGATAATGCGAGCAAGTATACAGAAGCTGGCAGGACGATTACCGTACGCGTGGCGAACAATGACGACGACGTGCGAGTTGCCGTTATTGACAAGGGAGTTGGCGTGCCGGCAGACAAGGTTGAGAAACTCTTTGAAAAGTTTTCGCGCATTGAAAATAAATTATCGACAAAAGTCGGCGGGACGGGGCTTGGCCTCTATTGGGCGCGTAAAATCATTGATTTGCACAGTGGGGAGATCGTGTATCGACCGAATAAGGGCGGGGGGAGTGTGTTCGAAATTGTCCTGCCGAAGCAAAAAAAAGTGTGAAAATTCTCACAGCTGGCGAAGGCCGTGGCGGTATAATGAAAAGCAGTATGACACAGAAAACAGCCGCTATATTAGTTGTCGAGGACGATGTCGCGCTCAATGAGGCGTATCGGACTATT
>CAYSQL010000001.1:7437-9646 GCA_964433265.1 uncultured Candidatus Saccharibacteria bacterium
GCGGTGCTTTCGCGGGTTTGCCCGATGAGGCTCGCAAGCATGCCTTGAGTGAGGCGAAGATCAATCTCAAAGCGGCTACCGCCCTTGTCGATTCCGTAGCGAAAGGCGAGAAAGTAGAGCGTATAGCAGATTTTTTCGATTGCGCGTGATTGGGCGAGGCCGGTAATGCGCAACATGAGCGCGGCTTGGTTGGCGCTTATGTAGCCCAGATATTCGCGTAGATAGGTCGGGTTGGTGTTAATTGCGCTCGTTAGGGCGTTTTTCTCGATTTTGATGACGCGAACATCGTTGACCGCATCGTAGTTAAAAAGAGCGGTAGACGATTGATCATTGATCCAGGCAGTAGGGAGAATTGCCCCGCGTCCGTATAGGGTGATGATCGTTTCATCTCCGTCCGCACTAATGGTGTACGATTTGACAATGCCGTCGAGCACGATAATCGCATGCCGTGGCACTTCCCCCTGAAAATAGATACTCGAGCCTTTGCGGTAAATGCTCGGCGTCCCAATACTCTTGAGATGGGCGAGTAGCTGTTTCATAACTCGTAGTATACTCGCAGTGACGAGAATAGTCACCTATTGCGCGCTGCGTGCGCACGCCGTCGTTCGATAACGCTCGAAGTGATCGCTGTGACGATAAACACAAGGCCAAGCGCGCCCGTCATCCAGTCGGGCGGCGTGAGGTGGTAGAGTTTCAGGAACATAACGATGCCGAGCGCGAGAATAGCCCAGTGGGCACCGTGTTCGAGGTAGCGGTATTTGCTGAGTGTGCCAGCGCGTAAGAGATAGACAGTGAGGGAGCGCACCCAGAGCGCCCCGGCACCGAGCCCTGCAATGATGAGGAGAACGCTGCTCGTGATGGCGAACGCGCCGATAACGCCGTCAAATGAGAATGACGCGTCGAGCACCTCCAGGTAAGCAAACGAGGCGAGCGCCGCCCAGCCGACGAGCTGTTTCGTGGTTGATTGACGGGCTTCAAATAGGCCGCTCATCAGCTCGAGCGCCATATGGAGCATGATGCCAAGGACGCTTGCGACGAGCACGGTGATGTGATAGGCGCGATCAACGGTTGCATACAAGAGCATGGCGACGGCGAGCATGACGAGCACCTTGAGGTTCTCAAACCGTCCAGCGCTCGCGAGGCGGCGTTCGATGTACTGGAGCCAGTGGATGTCCTTGTTGCGGTCCATGAAGTAGCTGATGCCAATCATGATCAAAAAAGCGCCACCGAACGCATCAATCATCGGCGCGGCCGCATGCAGAGTGTGACTGTATTGTTCGGGTTGATAAAGCGCCAGGTTCACGACGTCGGAAAAACCGAGCTGTGTCGCGAACATGACGATTGCGACGGGTAGCAGGAAGCGTACGATAAATACAGCGATGATGATGCCGACTGTCAAGAATACTTTTTGCCAGATTGGCGACATGCGGGCGAGGACCTTGCTATTGATGATGGCGTTGTCAAAGCTAAATGTCACCTCGAGAACGAGGAGTATAGAGAACAGCCACAACCCGTCGAGGCCCATATTCATCGCGACGATACTGCCAATAAGGAGTGTTATCAGACCCGAGAACCAGAAGATACGTAGCGGGTGGTCTGAATGTATTTTTGGCATGCCTCATAGTATAGCAAACCTTGGCAGAAAAGGTCGATTCGGCTAGTATGGAGAGATGGATATGGTTATTTGGCCGCTCGAACAGAAAACATGAGCTGGTCGATAAGAATAGGAGTGACTGTGACAACGCATCTACAAAAAATCGAACACGCCCTTAAGACGCATGATCGCAGGATTCGCTTAACGAGCCATTTCGTCATGGCGTTCGCGCTCATGGTGATTTTTTCGACGTTGTTTATTAAGCTCGCAAAAGACGTCCGCGAGCAAGAGACGGTATCGTTTGATCGTGCTACGCTAACGACAATCAATCATTGGTCCAATCACGTTCTTGACGCGGTTGTGCCGGTCGTGACTAATTTTGGCGGCGTTTTCATCGTGATTGCGCTTACCATTGCGATTGCCGGCCTTTTCGTCTACAAACGTGAGTATTACCGAGCGTTGATTGTGCTCGTAGGCGTGGGTGGCGCGAGTGTGCTCAATGTCGTCCTCAAAGCTGTTTTTGAGCGGCCACGGCCTACCTTGTGGGATAAGCTCGTGGTTGAGCATGGATTCTCGTTTCCGAGCGGGCATGCGATGGCGAGTGCCGCGCTTGGT
>CAYSQL010000001.1:9746-22826 GCA_964433265.1 uncultured Candidatus Saccharibacteria bacterium
CCGCAATCCTAACTTGACAGAGAAGTTATACTTGTATAACATGTATAACTTATGGGACATATACATAGTAAATTAGAGTTTGCCGGAAGCGTGACGGTCGGGCCGAAGTGCCAGGTCGTGATTCCGGTAGAAGCGCGTGAGGCGCTCGGTATCAAGCCGGGTGATAAACTCATCGCAATCTATAGCAAAGACCAAACACAGCAAGCCGTCGGATTTCTGACGGAAGCGGCAATCGAAGACATGCTTGAGAAAATGGATCAACATGTGTCGTTTCTGCGCCAGAAAATAGGAAGGAAATAACAACGATGTCATTACATCACATTACGAAACGTGAAAAAATCATCGTCATGCTGGCGGTGATGAGTGGGCTGTTTTTGGTCGCGCTCGATCAGACAATTATCTCGACAGCACTTGGATCAATCGTCAATGAGTTTAAGAGTTTCTCGAGCCTCGGCTTCATCGTGACGGCCTATCTCCTGACGAGTACGGTATCGGTACCACTCGCCGGTAAGCTGTCCGATATGTATGGCCGTCGGCCGATTTTGCTTGCCGGCGTGATTATATTTACGATCGGCTCGTTTCTCAGCGGATCGTCGCCGAATGTTGAGTGGTTGATCGCATGGCGTGCCTTGCAGGGAATTGGTGGCGGCGCGATCATGGCGAACGCCTTTACGATTGTCGGCGATTTGTTTGTCCCCCGTGAACGCGGTCGCTGGCAGGGCATGATTGGCGCCGTGTTTGGCATGAGCTCGGTAGTTGGCCCGCTTCTCGGCGGGTGGCTGACGGATGGCCAGCATATATTTGGTACGGTGACGGACTGGCGCTGGACCTTTTATATCAATATCCCCATCGGCATCATCGCGGCGCTTGTCATCGCTCGATTTGCGCCGGCAACGGCCCGGAGTAAAACGCATCATCCTGATTATTTGGGTGCGACCTTTATTACGATTGCACTGAGTGCATTAGTGCTCGCCGTTGACAATACAGAGACGATTTTTAAGGGGTTGATTGACGGTGGCATGGGTCTTGATTTTATTCGTGGAACGCTTATCGCGACGGCAATTGTCGCGGCGGCGGCCTTTATTGCAGTGGAGCGACGCGCAGAGGAGCCGATTATCTCGCTTAGTTTCTTCAAGAATCGTACCTTTGCGCTCATGACAACGGTCACTCTCTTGTTCGGCGCGGCGTTTCTCGGCGCGATTTTGTATCTGACGCAGTTTAACCAGCAGGTCTTTGGTGCGACGCCGAGCCAGGCGGGTCTGATGCTCTTGCCGCTTATGGGGGGCATGATGGTTTCGTCGATCGGCGTGGGGCAGATTGTCTCGCGTGTCGGCAGGTATAAATACTTTATCATGGCCGGCTTCGCTATGGCGGCGCTATCGATGCTCGCATTGACGAGTTTGCAACCAGACTCACCGTATATGCAGGAGGCGTTGATTATGATTGTGACTGGCGTGGGGCTCGGTATGGGCATGCCGATCCTTAACCTTGCCGTGCAGAATGAATTCACACAGAAAGATTTGGGAGCGGCGACGGCGAGCGTCCAGCTCTTTCGCGGGCTCGGTTCGACGATTGGCACTGCGATATTGAGTGGCATCCTCACCGCTGGTATTATCGGCGCGATTGGTAACCCACAACAAATTCCCTACATCCAGACATTGAGTAAAACGGAGCAAGGGAAGCAGCTGCTCGGGGGCGATATTACGGCAGATGTGTTGCTGCAAGTAAACGCACAAAAAGAAACGATTCGCACGCAGGCCGTCGGGACTCTCAATGCATTGCCGCTGCCGCCGGCATTGAGGGCGAAGCAAATTGACACGTTCAAACAAAGCCAAGATGAGTATGGAGCGAAATTGATCGACGCCTTTACGACGTCGCTCCACCGGGTGTTCATGACGTCATCTATCCTCCTCGTGCTCGCTTTTGTGCTCGTGTGTTTTATTCGCGAAAAACCGCTGCGTAGCGAAGCATAGCGGCCGCTTTGCCAACAGGGAACGATCGCCCTCATGCTTGCGCTGAGCATGGGGGCTTTGGTACCATAATGAGCGTGTCCGAAGGCGCGGTAAGCAATAGATAGCAATATTGAATGGTCGAATGCGCTCCCAAATGGGAAAACCGAGGAGACAAAAGGAGTCAACAACACATGCCAATAGCAGTCGAATTTGTCTCGTCACGAGTCAAAAAGATCGCGGTGGATGTGGTGCCTGCCGAGTGGCAGCTGTATATCGCACAATAACTATGCGTTTACGCTAAGTCAACGGAGGATCGTTTCTCGCAATCCGTTGAAACAAAAGAAAAAACACCCCAAGGCACCGGGGTGTTTATTTTTTGCAAAAAGCGCTCCTAATTCGTGGCGATGCCGTGTTCCTTAAGCGCGGGAATGATGACGAGCTTCTCGAATGCGTCAGAATTACTCCAGACGAGGGGGGTGTCGTTCGCATTGGTTTCCGAGGCGGCATCGACGAGCGTGTCGCCCTTGTAATGGAGGCTGCTCACGTCCTTGTCGTTGACATAAATCGCTGGCGTGCCAGTGACATTTTGTTTTTTACCGAGGGCGATATCGAAATCAATTTTCTTACGTACATTTGTCGACTCGACATCTGTTTTGAATTTTTTCGTGTCGAGATTAAGATTTTGGGCAAGTGTCGTGAAGTAGTCGGTTCGCTCGCTAACGGAGAGGTCGCGCCAGACTTGTTGTGAATCATAAAGCCTATCGTGCATTTCCCAATACTTGCCCTGGAGGCCGGCGGCTTCAGCGGCTGAGGCGGCGGCGAGTGCATTTGGGTGAATGGTGGTGAGCGGGTAATTACGGAAGACGAGGCCGATTTTATCCTTGTATTGATCGGTGAGCTGTTTGATAATCGGTGCCGCTTGACTACAGCCAGGGCACTGGAAGTCGCCATATTCGTAAATAATCACGGCGCTATCTCTCTTGCCGAAAACATGTTCGGCAATCTGGCCGTTATCGGCGGATGCCGGTAAAATGGAGGTCGGATTGACCGCCTCAACGTTTACCGCGTCTTTTTTTGAGAAAAATACCAATCCGCCAAGAATCGCTGCGCACACGATAGCAAAGATTATCCAGCCTCTTTTTGTCATACAAAAAACTCCTTATACTACTCATGGTAGTATACTCGGCGCGGCGTGGCGGGGCAAGCCCTGATGCGATATACTGACGATATGCAATCTATCGCTATCATCTGCTTCCTCTTTGCAAGTGCGCTACTCGTCCTCGTGGCGGCGATGCGTCCTCGCCGCTCTCCCCTCAGCCTTTATGAGCTGGAACGTCGTGAGCATACCAAAAATCCGTCAGCACGGGCGGAATTGCGCCGAGAAATTCTCATTACAGATGTCATCTCGGTGATTCGCGTCATTGGGGCGATATTGCTTGTCCTCACGGTAGTGATGGCAATTGAGGCGTTTGGGGGCATCGCCGGGACGGTCGTGGGTGTGCTTGTGGCCTTGCTCTACGGGCGCTCAGCCAAACTTGAGGTGGTGCGTGTGCTTGCCGATCGCGTGTACGAGCATTTTGAGCCGATGCTTCTCCGGTTTGTTGAGCTTCATCCGAAACTGTGCGAAGCAGTGCGTTCGACGACGAGCGAGCGCGTTGATTATCGCCCAGCATCGCGCGAGGAGTTCGAACATTTGATCGAAAACAGTGGTTCGGTACTCAAAGAGAGCGAGAAAAAGCTGTTGCTCAATAACCTCCATTTTGGCGATAAACGGGTTGAAGAGGTGATGACGCCTCGGGGCGTGATAACGGCCATCAAACACGACACGCTGATCGGCCCGCTGGCGCTGAACGATCTCCACCAGACGGGGCACGAGCGGTTTCCGGTCTATGAGGGTGATATCGATCATATAGTTGGATTGCTCTATATTCATGATTTGGTAACGCTATCAAATAAGGAGTCGAAAACCGCCGAGGCGCTGATGGAGGGAAAGGTGTTCTATGTCGAGCAGACGCAAACATTGCGCGAGGCATTGGCGGCGTTTCTTCATGTTAAGCACCACCTCTTCGTCGTTATCAATGAATATCGAGAAACGGCGGGTATTATTACGCTCGAGGATGTGATTGAAGCGATGATCGGCCAACGAATTATCGACGAGTTTGACGTGCACGACGATATGCGCCTCGTGGCGGCGCGCAGTGCCAAGTTTAACAACAACTCACCCCATGGCACCAACGTCTAGTCGCAACCGCCCAACAGTGGTAAGATAGGACAAGTACCATGAAGTATAATAAACGCAAACATTCCTCGTTTGCGCGTGAAGGATAGACAGAATGACACGAACGCTTGCGAAAGACACGGTGACAATGATTGGCCAGACGGTTTCCGTCTCGGGTTGGGTGAATTCGCGACGCGATCATGGCGGATTAATCTTCATCGATGTGCGCGATCACACGGGTATAGTGCAGCTGGTGATTAATCCTGAAGCGGGAGCGGCATTTACCTGTGCCGAAGAGCTGCGCGATGAATTCGTCATCCGAGCCGAAGGAGTCGTGCGCGAGCGTGATGGTAATCTGAAAAACGATAAGATAGCGACTGGTGGTATCGAGATTGTCGCTACCGACATCGCCATCCTGAATCGCTCGGACGCTTTGCCTATCCAGCCGTTTGCTGAACAGCAGGCAAACGAAGAGCTACGCCTGAAATATCGATATCTTGATTTGCGCCGTCCGAAGATGCAGCGCATGCTCCGGCAGCGCGCGAGAATGTATGCCATGATCCGCCAGTATATGGATGAGCGCGAATTTATAGAGGTGGCGACGCCGATTCTAGCGAATTCGAGCCCTGAGGGCGCGCGTGATTTCTTGATTCCTTCGCGTCTGCAGGAGGGCAAATTTTATGCATTGCCCCAGGCGCCGCAACAGTTCAAGCAGTTGTTGATGGTTGGTGGAATTCCACGTTACTACCAGCTGGCGGCGTGTTTCCGCGATGAAGATCCCCGGGCGGATCGTCTGTACGGTGAATTTTATCAGCTCGATCTCGAGATGTCGTTTGTCGAAGACGGCGAGACTATCCGACAGATGACGGAGTCGCTTATAGAGAAGCTCGTGACGGAGTTTGCGGGCAAGAGATTGTTGTTCGAAAACATCCCGCGCATCCCCTATGTCGAGGCGATGGAGACCTACGGTACTGATAAGCCGGATTTGCGCTTTGGTATGAAACTGATTGACGTGAGCTCTATTTTTAGCGACACAGAATTCGGAGTTTTTAAGAATGCGGAGTGTATAAAAGCGCTCGTGGTCAAGGACGGCGTTTCGCTGAGTCGCAAGCAAATTGATGCATTCACGGAAATCGCGAAAGCAGAAGGTGCAGGGGGTTTGGCGTATATTAAATACGTTGATGCGGAGATTGTAGAAACACAGAGCGACAATCTCGCCACGCCGCTGGCGATGAAATCTATACGTGTCGTTCCTGAATCGCCGATTGCAAAGTTTTTGAGTGAGGCTGAGCACTTGGAGCTCGTCGAGCGCCTAAAGCCCGAAAAGGGCGACGTCGTCTTCTTTGGCGCCGACAGACGCAGCGTCGTCAATAAGGTTCTGGGACGGTTGCGCAACGAATTCGCCGACCACTTCAAGCTAAAAGACCCCGGTGTTGTCGCGCTCGCTTGGGTGGTCGACTTTCCATTTTATGAATGGGACGACAAGCGAAAGCGTGTCGATTTCGGCCATAATCCCTTCAGTATGCCACGTGGCGGACTCGATGCGCTGACGAGTGCAAAGACAGATGATGAGAAGCTTGCCATCGTTGCCGATCAGTATGATATGGTCATGAACGGCTACGAAATTTGTAGCGGTGCGGTGCGCAACCATAATCCAGAGGTGATGTATCAGGCGTTTGGACTACTAGGCTACGATAAACAGTATGTCGAGGACAGGTTTGGCGCGATGCTCGGCGCCTTTAAATACGGCGCACCACCACACGCCGGTTGTGCGTACGGTGTTGATCGTATCCTCATGGAGTTGATGAACGAAACCAACGTTCGTGAGGTCGTCGCGTTTCCAAAAAACGGCTCAGGCGTCGATGTGATGATGAGTTCGCCTTCTACGGTTGATGTGGCGCAGTTAACGGAACTCGGTCTCTAAAGCCTGTATGGACGCAATCACGAGTTTCTTGTCGTTTGCGGCCACCTGGTCCGTTATTAACTGGTCACTACGCCTCATTGCGCCGTTCGTTATTCCGCGTAACCGTACGCCGAGCTCGGCAATGGCGTGGCTGATGTTGGTGTTTTTGGTGCCAATTCCTGGCTGGTTGCTTTTTCTCTTGTTTGGGAGCAAAAAACTGCCGCAAGAACGTCGTGAGGTACAGAAACGGATTAGCCATACGCTTGGCGAGAGTGGCGCGCGTCATATCCTCGCGCACGATCACGTCGCGCGTAAATACGAACGCGTCGCGAAGCTAGCCGAGGAGTTGGCGCACTTGCCGCTTACGAGTATGACAGGGTACGAATTGCACACCGATTATGATGCGACGCTTGAGCGTATCACCGACGATATCCGTCATGCGCACACCTCCGTGTATGTCGAGTATTACATGATGGTGCTCGATGAGGCGACCGAGCCGCTGATTACTGCGCTCGAGGATGCGAAGAACAGGGGTGTTGACGTGAAAGTAATTTATGACACGGCGGCAACGTTTGTGCTCAGACATCGTTATGCGCGCCCGATGATACGTCGCTTTAGAAAAGCGGGCATCGAACTGGTCGGCTCGCTGCCGGTGCGGCTTTTTGGTCGTGGCTATATGCGCCCTGATTTGCGCAACCATCGCAAAATCATCGCTATTGACGGGGTGGTGGGGTATGTCGGTTCGCAAAATATTATTGACAAGCACTATCATCGCCGCGATACGTTGTACTACAAAGAGCTGGTCGTGCGGGTCGAAGGTGATGTCGTGCGACAGCTCGAGGCGGTATTTGGCGCGGATTGGTATGCGGAGACGAACCAGGAGATTGCCTTGCAGGATGCACAGCGACTGACGCGAAAAGGCAGCGCCATGCAGACGCAGCTCCTGCCGAGTGGCCCCGGGTATGAGGATGAGAACAACCTAAAGGTATTCAACGCACTGATTTATGCGGCTGAGGAAGCAATCACGATTGTCAGTCCGTATTTTATCCCTGATGTGTCGATGATGATGGCAATCGTCTCTGCGGCGAAGCGTGGTGTGCGGGTACGGATTGTTAATTCGCAAGTGATTGACCAATTTTTTGCTGCGCACGCCCAGCGCTCGTACTACGAGGAATTGCTGCGTGTTGGCGTCGAGATATATCTCTGCCAACCGCCTGCCTTTGTGCATGCCAAGATGATGACGGTCGATAGCGAAGTCTCGATTGTCGGCTCGAGCAATATGGATATGCGGTCGTTTGAGCTTGATCACGAAATCACGCTTGTATCCTACGATGGCGCTCTCACGTGTGGACTCGAGGCGGTGGCAAAGGCCTACATCGCAGAAGCGACGATGGTCGATAAGAAGGCGTGGCTGTCGCGGCCGCGCTATTTGCAGCTTTTGGATAATATTGCTCGGCTAACGTCATCGTTTCAGTAGATGCAGATACCTGAATTTCAAGCGATAATTTGGCGTTACTACCGTAAAAATGCGCGATCGATGCCATGGCGTGATGAGCCGACACTGTATCATGTGCTCGTGAGCGAGATAATGCTCCAGCAGACGCAGGTCGATCGGGTACGCGAAAAATACGCGCAGTTTTTAGCGCGATTTCCAGATGTCGAGACACTCGCGGGCGCGACGCTTGCCGATGTGCTCGTCACCTGGCAGGGGCTTGGTTATAATCGGCGTGCGAAATTTTTACACGAGGCGGCAAAGATAATTGCTCGGGACGGTGCACCACGGTCGCAAACGGCGTTGATAGCGCTACCGGGTGTCGGCAAGAACACGGCTGGTGCGATTATGAACTACGTCTACGAGCAGCCGACGCCGTTTATCGAGACGAATATTCGTACAGTATATTTTCATCACTTCTACCCTGATGGTGAGGTAATAAGCGATATGGCGCTCGAGCGAATCGTGATCGAGACGATGGACCGAGAGTATCCACGAGAGTGGTTCTGGGCATTGATGGATTATGGCACGTGGCTCAAGAAACAAGCTGGTGGCCGGCTGAAGCAGAGTCGCCACTACAAGAAACAGGCGCCGCTTAAGGGGAGTGTGCGTGAGTTGCGTGGCGAGTTGTTGAGAATGTTGGCGGCGCGGGCGTGTCCAGAGGCGAAGTTGCGTGAGCGTTTTAGTACAGATGCGCGATTTGTTCGGGCGTTTACGGGTCTGCAGCGAGATGGACTCGTGAACGTGACGGATGGCGTCGCTCATTTGACCAAATAATCGTGATAAGGGATAATATAAAGGATATGCAAAAACTATTCATCGGCCTCATCGTGTTTGCGCTGTTTTGGACGAGTCCGACAGCTCGTGCGGTAGACGATTCGGCGCTCTTGCTCTCCGATGACCAGGTCGCTCTCGTGCGACAGAACTGTGTGGCTGCACAAGCGAGCCTGGAACGTATTCTCGCCACCGATGGGTTGTTGCGTGTGAACCTCGGTCAGCAGTTTGAGTCGATCTCGAGCCGATTAATGACGCCGATGAATGGACGCATCGCCGTGAACAAACTTGATGGCATCGATCTTGCGAAGACAACGGTCGACTTCAATAAAGAGCTCGATGTATTCCGTAAAGAGTACCAAGATTACAAGCAGACGATTCAAGATGCGACGCAGACAAACTGCGTGGATAAGCCGGTAGGGTTTTACGATCAAGTCTCCTCGGCGCGCAAAGAACGCGCTCTCGTCCACGACAGTGTGACGCGACTACAGGGCTACGTCAAACAGTATAGCGATCAGCTTGCCGTCTTTAGCGCAAAAGTGCAGGCTGCGGCAAAGGACGGGGGTCAGAATGGAAACTAAAGCGACGGCGAGCAGCGCGCAGGGGCGCGGCCTCTATGGCAACGCGCAGCGTCGTTTCCTTGTGATGATTGCGTGTGCGATTGTGATTTCGATGCTTCTCGTCAGTGTTGCGATGGGGCTTTATAACAGTAGTGGCGCTGCGCAGCTTGATCTGAGCCGTCCCGAGTACAAGGCGGTGCGCAAAGATGTCGTGCAAGACAATAATACCGAGACGTATCCAGCGACGGGCGATATCGACCAGGCGGCGATTGATCAGTTCAATACGATGTACAGTGCTCGTGCCAAAAGTGTTTCCAGTCCGAATAGCTTTGACCCAAACGCGATGAGCGACGATGCGCTCCAGCTTTTTTCGAGCCAAGTGGCGAATCCGTAGGCACCGTGCCTATTTCTTTTTGCCGCGAGCCTGCGCAGTTGGCAGCACGGCATCGATGCCAAGTTCGATGCCTTCGTCTTCAAATGCGGCAAGCAGGCGTTTGCGCATCTCGGCGACGACCGACCATTGGTCAGAGGGTTGCGTCTTGCCTGAAACGACAAGCCCAACAGAGGTGGCTGTGAAGCCGCTGATCATGTCGTAGCGGGGTGGCTCGATGATTTTCGATTTCCATTCGTCCTCGTCGGCGAGTCGAGCTCCGACACTGTCTATGACACGTATGGCATGGTCGATGTTGGCATCTGGCGA
This sequence comes from uncultured Candidatus Saccharibacteria bacterium, assembly GCA_964433265.1. GTDB lineage: Bacteria > Patescibacteriota > Saccharimonadia > Saccharimonadales > Saccharimonadaceae > Saccharimonas. Next base: position 19,346 of record CAYSQL010000001.1, read on the forward strand.
GATGAGTAGGGTGAACCGCGCCATGCTGTAATCCATCGTTTTGTTAATGACGTGCTGGATAACGCCGTTGGGGAAATAATGCACATTACCATCGACGTCGCGCAGGGTCGTCGAGCGAATGCCAATCTGTTCGACAACTCCACCGAAGCCGTCGATCTCGATGACGTCGCCGACGCGATACTGATTTTCCGAGATGATAAAGATACCCGAAAGGAAATCCTTGACAAGCGATTGGGCGCCAAAGCCGATGGCGACGCCGATAATACCCGCGCTAGCAAAGAGCGGATTTAAGATATCGGCAACGCCGAAAATACGGAATCCGGCGTAAATCGCGCAGAGAATGATCACGATGCGCCAAACATTGGAAAAAAGCCCGTTGAGCGTTTTTTGTCGTTTTTCGAGGTCTTTGGCGTGTTTTTTGCGACGCAGAGTGCGTTGATAGGGCGAGAGGAGCGCGTGGCGTGACGTGAATCGGATGATGCGTGGCCCCACCCAGAGGAGAATAACTGTGACGACGAGGACGATGGCAAGCTGGCCGTATTCCCGGCCGGGAGCAACCTTCAAACTGTGCACTAACGATAATAGGTCCATATGTGCTAGTATAACAGAGATGGATGCGACGCAGCTACAAAATCTTATGACCGTACTAAAAAATGGCGGAATCGCCGTCGTGCGCACCGATACGCTCTATGGTATTATCGCGCGGGCCGATGATGAGGCGGCAGTGGCGCGCGTTTACGCCGTGAAGCACCGGGCGCCACATAAGTCGTGCGTTATTTTGGTCGGATCACCGAGCCAGGCCTACGGCGACGTCGAGGAGCTCGAAAAAGATATCAAAGAGATGAGCGAGGCGCCGACGAGTTTCCTGCTCGACGCCGCTCACGCGCCCCGATGGTTACTTCGACAGAATACGTATCTTGCGCACCGCCTGCCAGCCGTCTCGTGGCTACGGCGTGTTGCGAGTGAAGTCGGGCCGCTCGTCGCGCCCAGCGCGAATCCTGAGGGCAGGCCACCGGCGCGCACTATTGAGGAAGCGAAGGCATATTTCGGTGACTTAATTGATTGCTACGTTGATGGGGGTGAGGTGCCTGAGGATACGCCACCGTCACGGCTTATCCGCATCGAATCGGACGGCTCGATGACGCGTCTGCGCTAGCCCTTGAGCGCTTGACGTCCGATTGTGATAAGGTGCTTATTACGATATTCGGCGAGCGCGTTGTGGTCGATGCCGTGGCGTTTGATAAAGCTACTGACTCGTTCGCTGCCGATATAATGGGGCAGGCTCACATAGCTGGCGCCATGCGCATATAACCGTGCTGCTTCGTTGTAATTGTTGGCGTGGCAAATGAAGCTGGCTTTTTCGTTGTGGCGCCGGAGGTAGTGCAAAAGTGAGAGGTTGATGTCAATATCGGTAATCGTGCTGACGACGAGTTTTGCGTGGATGACATTGATCTCATCGAGAAACTCTTCGTCGGTCGCATCGCCATAGGCGTGACGGACGCCTTGCTCCTCTAGCGTGTCAATGACTTCTGGGTCGTAGTCAACGACGAGGTAGCGTTCGTGCATCTCGCGAAAGGTCTTGAGAAACTCATGTCCACCCTTGTGGTAGCCAAACAACATGACGGGATAGAGAGCGTGTCTCTGCACTGGCTCGCTTGTTGTGTGGCGCTCGAAATGGCGGAGGTGACGTTCCAGCACGCGGTAAAGTCCATTGGTATGTTTCGTGAGATAAGACGATACGCCAATTGTGATAAAGGCAACGAGGATGATGAGTGCGACGGTATCCTGGGGGACGAGGCCTTTTGAGGCGGCAAGCGTGACAAAAATAATCGAGAACTCACTGATTTGCGATAGATGCGCGGCAGTTTTGAAGCTTGTTAGTTTCGTGTATCGCTGGACGCCAAGGCTCGTCATGACGAGGAGCGGCTTGCCAAAGATAACAATTGCGGCGAGAATATGCGCCGGAATGAGGTTGCGGGCGATACTACCGGCCGTAAACGATTCGCCGAGCGTCACGAAAAAAATCACGATGAAGAAATCACGGAGTGGCTTGAGTCGAGCGGCCATTTCGGCGGCGTAGGGTAATCCGGCGAGGGCGACGCCAGCAAAGAGTGCGCCGACCTCGTGCGAAAATCCGGCGCGCTCAAACAGGGTGGCGATACCAAGCCCCCAGCTAATCGTGAACAGAAAGAGAAGCTCTTGGGACCGCGCAAACAGTTTGATGACGTGAGGGACGATGAATGAACTGACCACATAGAGCCCGCCACCTAGCGCCGCGGCTTTAATGAGCACGAGCGCAATGTCAAGCGGCGACGTGGCGGTTGGATCGCCGGCAATAGCAAGGATGATGACGGCGATGGTCGCGACGACATCCTCAATGAGCAGGATGCCAAGCGTGATTTGCCCAAAAAGCCGAGCGGTCTCTTTTTTATCAGAGAGCACCTTCATGATGATCACCGTACTACTAAAGAAGAGTGCCACGGCGAGAACAAGGCTGGTCCGTAGATCGAAACCGAGCAAAAAGCGACAGACGAGAAACGCCGTACCGCTCAAGAATGGCAGAATTGAGAGGCTCGTGGTGAGCGAGACGCGGCCGAGACTTTTGATGACATTTGCGTTGAGGCCAAGCCCAACGATAAAGAGGAGAAGCGTGATGCCAATAGCGCTAAACGAGTCGAACGCGCTTTGATTGCGGATGATGTGGAGGAAACTCGGCCCAACTAGCACACCGGTGATGATATAGCCCATGATGAGCGGTTGCCTGAGCCAACGCATGACGACTGACATCGCGACGATAATCACGACAACGAGGCTCAGCTGAGTGAAAATAGCGGTTGCGTTCATGACTGTTATGTTTATTGTAGCAGAGTGCATCGGGTATAATAGTCGAGATGACTGAACTTCTTGACCCAAAAGAGTTTATTATTACCAGGAAGCGCAAAAAATATAAGTTTGCGAAATTTCACAATGCTGCGAATTGCTTCGAACTGGCGCAGTGGACGCAGCGGCCGGTGGATGTGGTCGAAATTGGTGCTGGAACGGCGCTCTTTAGTGTGGAGCTAGCGGCGCGACATCCTGATTTGGTGTATGTGGCGCTCGACGTTAAGGCGGATCGCTTGCAGCGGGGCGCGTACGAAGCGCTTGAACGAGGCCTAACGAACGTGTTTTTTGTGCGTGCTCGTGCGGACCAAATTGGTGAGCTATTTGCGCCTCAATCTCTCAAGCAAATTTGGGTGACATTTCCCGATCCGTTCCCCAAAAAACGGTCGGCGGGCCGTCGCTTGACGCACCCGACCTTTCTCGCACACTACGAGTCATTACTGCAGCCCGACGGCGCAATCTATCTCAAGCACGATAACCGTGACTTCTTCCATTGGAGCTTGGAGCAATTCGTCGAAAAGGGCTGGCGTATTCAGGAGCTTTCCTTTGATCTGCATGACTCGCTACTATCTGACGATTACAAGGTGCAGACAAGCTACGA
>CAYSQL010000001.1:22926-24021 GCA_964433265.1 uncultured Candidatus Saccharibacteria bacterium
ATCAATCGTGCCAGCGCCGCTAATGAGAACGAGCTTTCCTTCGCTTCGTGCGTGCTGGATATTTTGCCACAAGGTGTCGTCCATCTGGGCAAAGTGAAGCGCAGCTTTATTGCTGAGGCGCTCGGTGAGTTGTTCGGGCGTGAGGATGGGGAGGGATGGATTTTCGCGCGTTTGATAGGTCGGCAGCCAATAAATTTCCTCGGCCTGCTCCATGCAGGTAGTGTAGCCCGAGCGCACTTCATGTTGGCGGGAATTTTGGTGGGGCTGATAGACGAGAACGACATGACTGGACACTTCGCTCGCGAGTTGGAGTGTCGCCCGGATTTCGACAGGGTGATGGCCATAATCGGTGTAGAGGTTGTCGGCGAGCCTTTCGAAGCGGCGCGAAACGCCGGGGAATGTATTGACTGCCGCAAGAGCGAGCTCAGGTGTGCCAAAATGTAAGTATTCACACGCCTTGATCACGAGCGTAGCATTGGCGCGATTATGCTCGCCGGGCAGCGTGACGTCTGTGCGTAATTCGTCATCGTCGAGCGTCCATGCGTCGCGTGGCGGTTCAACATGGACAACCGTGTCGTGTTGCCACATAATGGTGCGACGTGACTGGGCGAGGAACTGTGTAAAGGCCTGGACGTAGTCGGACTGTGTCGGGTAGGTGTCGGGGTGGTCGTAGTCGACAGAGGTGAGCACACTGAGGTAGGGTGAAAAATGTAGGAAATTTCGGTCGTACTCGTCGCACTCATACACAAAATATTCACTCGCTGCGTCAAATGCGCCGCTCGGTCCAAAAGGAACGGTTGTGCCAATCGAATAGCTGACGGGGATATTAAGCTGCTGCATCGTCCAGACGAGTAGGGAGCTGGTCGTGGTTTTGCCATGTGTTCCCGCCACGGCGATGAGCCGGAGGTTCTTATCACGGATGATTTCGTTGAGCAGTTCATCGCGTTTGGCAGTATGAATGCCGAGTGCTCGTGCGCGTTGCAACTCTGGATGGTCATCTGGCAGGGCGGCAGTGTAAACGAACCAGTTAATGGGTGACGCTGCGTGCTGCTGGTCGAGAAAAGCGCCACTTTGGTCGTAGCTGACCGCAATGCC
>CAYSQL010000001.1:24121-32069 GCA_964433265.1 uncultured Candidatus Saccharibacteria bacterium
GCGATCAATATCGTGAATTTATTCGCGGCAGTGTATCTCTATCAGCTGGGCTACAGTATCGTGTTTATCGCGCTTTTTTATGCGAGCATCTATGCAATCAAGATACCCGCCTCCTATGTTTTTGCGCGGATTGCCGCCTATTTTGGTCCGAAGCACGGCATTTTTTTCGCTAATCTACTGCGCATTCCCTCGCTGATTGCTTTTGCGCTTGCCCCGCAGGTTGGGCTGCCGGCCGTGATTGTTTTTGGTGTGCTGCAACAGCTAGCGAGTGGTCTTTACGACCTCTGTTATATGGTGGATTTCTCGAAAATTAAGAGTTTCCAACATGCTGGTAAGGAGATCGGCATCATGCAAGCGCTCGAAAAAGCCGCACGAATCGTCAGCCCACTCGTTGGTGGCGCGGTCGCGGCCCTTTATGGAGTGCAGGCAACGATTGTTTTGGCGAGTATCGTGTTTGCTATTGCAGCCTTGCCGCTATTCAGGACGATCGAACCGGTAGCGACCCGATCGCGTCTGCATTTTCACGGCTTTCCGTGGCGATTAGCGCGGAGTAGTCTTGTCTCCGAGTCGGTTGTTGGGTTCGACTTTGTAGCGAGCGGTGTGGTTTGGCTACTGTTCGTGACCATCGCAGTCTTTGCGGCGACAGGGCAGGCGCTGTATGCGGTTCTGGGTGGTTTGGCCTCCTTTGGGGTGTTTGTATCGATGATCGCTGCGTGGACGTTCGGCAAGCTCGTTGATAAGCATCGGGGTGGCATTTTGCTATCGGCGGGAACGATTGCGAATGTTATTATTCATGCCTTTCGCCCCTTTGTCTCGACGCCCGCCGGCGTAGTGGCGGCAAACATGGCGAACGAAACAGCGACATCAGCGTATGCGCTACCGTTTACGCGCGTCTTGTTTGACGTTGCTGATAGTTCGGGATTTCGCATCCCGTATCTGATGCTGATTGAAATGGCGGTGAGCTTTGGCTGCGTCCTCGGCTGCCTGCTCCTGGCATGGATGGTAACGCTATTTGGTGTGATTGGCGGCATGCAGGCCGTGTTCGTCATTGCCGCCCTCTACGAGCTGTTGTTGCTTGGCTCGAGTCGTCCGGCTCGCTAATTTTTGTGATGCTCATGCTATAATAACCCTAATGACTATCATGGTGGGTTCTAGATGGTAGATAAGAGGCGCGTCAAAAAAAGTCTCAAGCAAATCCAGCGCATCAAGACCTGGCAGCTTGTCGTCCTTCTGATTTTGATGGCCTTTATCAGTGCGACCCTCCTCCGTTTGAATAATGTTGGCATGGTGCAGCGTCGCGAGGCCGTCCATGCTGCAGATAAGGCCGGTAATGCTGACGATACCCGGGCACGTCTCTACGACCTGCAACGCTTCTCGTCGGCCCATATGAATGCAAGTACGGGACCAGTATATCTCCAGGATCAATACAATCGTGACGCCCAGGCGGCAATCGAAAACGCGACGAAAGCATTGACCGGCGGTGAAACGGTATACGCCGAGGCCGAGGCGGTCTGCAAGCCGCAGTATCATGGGTGGTCGACGGCGTACATGCAATGTTTTCTGGCTGAGCTCGACAAACATCCGACGTCCGACAGACTCCCCGAGACGACAATGCCCGTGGCGGAATTATACAAATATGAATTCTTGTCTCCTATCTGGTCGCCGGATTTTGCCGGCTGGTCAGTTGTGATTTTGTGCCTGATTTTTCTCCTTATTATCGCGCGTCTGACCACTGTTACGCTCCTTCGCCTCCTCCTCCGTCGACACTACAGAGGTGTCTAAGGTGTTGACACTCTAGTCTCCCCTTGCTACGCTTATCTTTGTAAGAAGCTAATAGGAGGTATATAACTACATGGCTTACAAGCACACTAACTCAAAGGGCATTACTTACTACCTACACAAGACCGAAGTAACGCTCCGTGGCGGCAAGCCACAAACCATCTACTTTTTCGCAAAGGTAGAGAAGAACGAAAAAGGTGAACCTTGCGACCTGCCAGAAGACCGCATCGTCAAGGAAAACCCACGCAACGGTTTCCTGACCGTCTCAAAGAAGAAATAGTCTTTTGCACAAAGTTATACACAGCGCCTACCTCGAGTGGGCGCTGTGTTTTGTGTAATGTATGTTACAAAAACTGCTTGCGCTTTTGATTGAATACCCGTATGCTAGGAATACAAACAAACAGGTGCCAAACTGTCCCCGTAAAGATGCCATGTCCGGCGTTTCTGCGGGGGCTTTTTGTTGACTTATTGACTACTTTGTGCTATGGTAAACTCATGTTAAAAATGCGTGAAACGCTCAATCTCGATCGAAAAGAGCATTTATCGCGTCCAGGCAGCCCTCGTATCGAACATTTTTTGGCCGCGACAGCTCTCGTCGACCTAGGCCCAGATGTCATTTCCGATCAAGTAGAAGGTGGTGCAACTACGCCCGTTACGCCGAGCGAACTTACTGACTCGTACATTCGTACTCATCCTACCGAGCTGGAATATATCGTGCGCCTGCTTGACGCCTCCAAAACGGCTAAAAAAAATATGAAGGGCAAGAAAGGCAAGGCAAGGCGCCGCTACCAGAAGGAATCGGCAATTACCGTTTTGCACGCCGACGAACTGATTGCGCACCTTTTTGGAATACGAGCAACTGATGACTATGGCAACATTACCATTGAACTGCTAAAGTGGCGTGCGAATTTGCGCGACGGCGAGGCGCATGCGCGCATCAAAGCGCATCATCTTGATGGCAACGACAACAGCAACGCGACGTATACACCCGAACATGGGGATGGTGAATGCGAGCCGGTACTCGACGCCCGTCAGCTTGCTGCGGGTGAAGGGCGCGATTCCTAGCTATATTGGTATTTTTGTCTCGAGTCGCCTGATCGTTGGTGTGTTATGACTGGGGCCGGGACTATTCTAATAAGTTGTCAGCTATCAATTTAGGCATTAACACTTTGATGAAGCCGTTTGACGGCGTAATTGCTGATTTGGTTGAAAACCACACATACCCCGTGATCTCTTCACCTACTTGAATTTCGCCATCTATGGTAATTAGAAAATTATCTACTTCTTGATCTTCGTGTATGTATGAATAGTATGGCGCATAGGTGCGTACCTTGACCCCTAGCTCTTCTCGAATTTCTCGATGGAGCGTTTCGACGATGGACTCTGCGCCCTCAACACCACCGCCTGGTGTCCAGTAAAAATTTGCCCCATGGCCTGTCACAAGCAAGACGTGGTGGTCTTTTAGGATTATCCCCCTCGCGGTGTGTCTCATATATTCATTCTATAACAAAAAAGAACCTCCGATGAAGTTCTTTTTAAACACAGACTCTATGACGGGGGGTGGATAGGATCGAACCGCTTTTACTACATATTTCTGGTGGGGGTGGATGGGATCGAACCATCGACCAACAGGTTATGAGCCCGCTGCTCTAACCCCTGAGCTACACCCCCGAGGTTTCTCCAGCCATTATAGCCTATTTATCTCTGTTGGGCTATAATATAGACGAAAACATGAACCACATAAACATCCAAAAATGGCTCTATCACGTCAAGCATCGCTATTGGAACCTTAATAACGCGGCGATGCTTGTGGCGCTTGTCGTGGCGTTCGGATGGGTATGGGGGTCGATTACGACCATGCAGCGTAATTTCGCGTTGCAAAAACGTGTGGACGATAGCAAGCGCCAGCTTGAGATTACAAAGCTTGAGGTCGCGACGCTTCAGTATGAACAAAATTATTACAAGAGCGATGAGTACAAGGATTTGTCGGCGCGTGAACACCTGCGCTTGGCGAGTCCTGGTGAAAAAGTTTTGATTTTGCCGGATAATTCGGCGACGGCAAAAAACTACGATACGACTATAGCCAAAAAGCCTACAGTCGTCGAAGCGCCGCCAAGTAATTTTGAGCAGTGGCTGCGTTTTTTGTCTGGACAAACGGCGCCGTCAACCTCGAACTAACGGCTACGCCGAGGCAGGCTTGCGCGTGATCTGTTTTTTTGCTAAAATCATCTATGTATCGCGGGGTGGAGCAGCCCGGTCAGCTCGGTTGGCTCATAACCAACAGGTCGCAGGTTCGAATCCTGCCCCCGCAACCAAGAAAAATGCCTATCCGTAAGGATGGGCTTTTTTCTTGGCCAGTATCATGTCAACTACTGGGCTAGTTTCCCGCACGCCACCCGCACCGCTTCGCTCCAACTCAAAAACGCGTGGGGCGTGGCGGCAACTTCGCGGGCGGTCATTTCGTATTTCACCGCCAAGGCGAGCTCGTGGACGATTTCGGCGGCATGTGGCGCCATGACGGTCGCTCCAAGAATAACACCTTTTTTGTCAGTGATGACTTTGACGAATCCATCACGAAAATCACTGGTATTGCTGCGCGCGATGATGTTGAGCGGCGCGACGGCCTTGTTGATATGCAAGTCACGACGCAAACAGTCGTCTTCGCTCAGTCCAACTGAGGCGATGTCGGGGTTTGTAAACGTGAGGCGCGGCGTCGCGGTATAATCTGGCACTTGCTTGGTTTTTGAGAAGATATTGTGAGCGACAACTTGGCTCTCGAGGAGCGCCGTGTGGGTGTGGCGGGCATGTCCCAAAACGTCGCCAGCGGCGTAAATGTGTCGCGCGGTGGTCTGGAGGTGCTCGTCAACCGTGATGCCACTCGGTGTGTATTCGACACTGGCATTCTCGAGCCCGAGGTCAACACTCGGCATGCGGCCGGTGGCAATCAGGATTTCATCGACGCGGACGGATTTCTCGACGCCGCCACGCAGGAAGGTGACGCGTCTCCCGAGCCCTTCTTTTTCGATAGCGAGGGTCTTGGTTTGCGTCAAGACAGTTGCGCCTTTTTGCTCCTGGAGAATCTTAGCGAGCAGCTCGCCAGCTTCTTCGTCCTCTTTTGGCATCAGGCGGCTTGCGACTTCGGCGATATAGACTTTTGTGCCAAAGATTGCCATAAGCTGCGCCATTTCAACGCCAATCGTTCCGCCACCGATGATATACATACTCTTTGGCGGGCGGAGTGCTTCAAGCAGCGTGCGCGGCGTGAGATAGGGGTGGTCGGCAAGACCTTGGATGTCGGGTGCGACCCAATGCGAGCCGGTGGCGACGAGAAATGACGTGGCAGAGAGATGTCGCCGGGCGACGGTAATCTCGTTGGGCGAGAGGAAATGAGCGCGGCCGTGAAAGGTGGCGATGCCTTGATCCTCGTAAAACTTGCGGTTACCACCCGCGCCAGTGCGCTCGACGGCGAGGTTTTTCCAGGTGCGCAGGCTTGGATAATTGTAACCAAGCGTGCTTGAACGCAAGCCGAAACGCGCGCCGTGACGTGCCTCGTCATAGAGGTGGGCGGCGTGGAGGAGGGCTTTTGTCGGAACATCGCTCCAGTTGGGTGAGTCGCCGCCAAAGGTGTCTTCCTCAATAATGGCGACACGCTTGCCGTCGCGTGCGGCGATCGTCGCTGCCGCCGAGCCACCGGCGCCACTGCCGATGACGATAAGGTCGTAATCAAACTGGTTTTTCTTGGCCATGCGGTGGGTCTCCTTACATAATCATGCGGTGATGTTGATAGAAATAGGCGGCTTCGGGGTGAAAAACGGCGAGTGCCTTGGCGGCTTGGCGGCGAATATCATCACTGGTTACCTCGGCGCGTGCTGCGCACCAGATTGTCACGTGGTCACATACCTTGTCGGCGGCGTCGAGAGCGGGTCCATCTGTGCTACGTACACTCAGGCAGGCGGCATGAATACTGTGGTGTAATTTTTCGCGCATGAACGGTTCGGTTGGGCGCTGTCCGCCACGCTTGATGACGTCGATTGCTTTGCTGGTCGGCATCTTAGGCGCCTCCTAGTGGGAATATGCCAGCAACCTCGTAGGCGTAGACGAAAAAACCGAGTACTAAGAGGGCGCTTCCGGCAGCGAATTGCAGGAACTGTTTGTTGTTTTCGCGCCATCGCTGGATACGGCTTAGCTTGTGGCCGCTACCGACGAGCGTATAAACGATTATGAGGGGTAGAGTGGCGATGGTTGTGTAGACGAAGAGGCTAGTGAGCTGAATGGTAACAGGTAATTTAATAAGCGAGTAGGCCGCGACGGCGGCGGGAATGGCGGTAAAAATGAGTTCGGCGAAGACGCTGGTGCTGCCAAGGCTGAATCCTTCGGAGGCATGGGTCGTTTTTTTGGCGCGCTCGCTGAGAAAACGAGCCATGCCACGCGGAATCCAGAGGGTCGTTCCTGGGGAGCGACGATAGTAAAACAGCCAGACCGCAACACCGAGGCCGATCATCAGGCCAGAAAGGAGCGCCCAGATGAAGCGCGTATCGAGGTGGGGGTAAAAGGCGAGGCTAAGGTAGGCAAGAAATGCGACCACAAGCATCGTAGTGACGAAGACGCCAAGGATAAAGCCACTTGTCATGCGAAGGAGGCGTGCGTGCGATGTGCGACCGCCAATCGCGTGACCGCTCATAAGCGTCAGAACGCTGACACTCAGTTGAAAACTAGCATGAATCAACGCCGCGAGCGTGAGGACAGCGATGAGGATGAGGGTTGAGTTCATGTTTATTTTAATTCCTCTATAGCTTATTTATACCATAAGCAAAGTCTTGTAGTCAAAAAATCTTGCCATTGTCCGTATCGCCGCGATATGGCTACGCTGACGGTGCGATAAAATTTGTGTGGTTTTCTCTTGCTATCCAGCGTGGAGTGTCTTATGATAGCCGCAATGATCAAAGGCGGCGTACGATTGTTGCTGGGGGCGGGCGTTATCGTGGTTTCGGTATTCACGTTGCCACTTGACGTTCGCGCGGCTGCTCAATCGATTCCACCCAACGCTCGGTTTGCATGGCAGCTGACGGGGTCATTGCAAATGGGGGCCCTTGATAGTGAATCGGGGAATAAGGTATACGACCTGGATCCGGACATTGCGAGTGCCACGCAGATTGCGTCGCTCAAGTCAAAAGGCGTGACGGTGATTTGCTATTTTTCGGCAGGATCAGCCGAAGATTGGCGTAGTGACTACGGTAAGTTTACGAGTGCCGACAAGGCTGGCGCGCTGGATGGTTGGGCTGGTGAATATGTCGTCAACGTGACGCAGAATGTCAAGAATATCATGACGGCTCGCATGCAACGGTTTCAGAATATGGGGTGTGATGGTGTCGAACCAGATAATACCGATCAGGTTGCTGATCCGGTGAGTTATATCAAGTTCTTGTCAGGCGCGGCGCATTCGCTCGGATTGTCGGTGGCGCTCAAGAACAACGCTGAACTGGCAGGCGATCCGACGGTTATTTCGGCGGTGGATTTCGCGGTCGTGGAGCAATGCTACGAGTTTGGCGAGTGCGGCTCGTATCTCCCTCTCATTAAGGCGGGCAAGGCAGTATTTGATATCGAATACAACACGAATCCGAACTGCGCCGATGCAAACAGCAAGAACATTGATGCTTACCGGATGAATCTTGATTTGTCGGGGGTACGCACCCCGTGTCGTACAAGCGGCGGCCCTGCGAGCGCTCCGGTACCTTCGACTGGCACCCCTGCGGGCGGAAACGTGGCACCCACAGGCACATCGGCGCCCACTCCGCCCAAACCACCGAAATGCACTATCCTTCCACAGACAGTTTGCGACGCCGCGCTGGACACTAGCACGGAGAAAGGCGGCATGTTCCTTCTGCTCAAGCTGGTGCTACGGATATTGACGGGTGGTGTTGGTGTGTTGGCAGTAGCCGCGATTGTTTGGGCGGGGATTTTGTACGGTAGCGCTGGTGACGATGCGGCGCAAACCAAGAAGGCAAAAACGATTATGAGAGATGTTGCAATTGGTATCGTTGCCTATAGTGGCATGATTCTGTTGACGCAGTGGCTGATTCCTGGTGGCGTATTCTAATTGACCTGAGTCTCACCCCCCGACACGCCGTAAAGCGACTGCAACCCTGGTACTCCTGTCAGGAATACCAGG
>CAYSQL010000002.1:0-1730 GCA_964433265.1 uncultured Candidatus Saccharibacteria bacterium
GCCGTATCACCAACCTCTTTGTCTTGCAGGGAAAAATCCTCGCCATTGAGCAACGGGCTCGAAAGCAGCAGGAAGCGCAAGCTGTCGGCGCTAAACGCGTCCATGAGCTCGTTCGGGTCCGTATAGTTGCCGTAGCTTTTGCTCATTTTTCGTCCGTCATTACCAGCAACAACTCCCGTGGTCACGACGTGCTTGAATGGACTCTCGCCGAACAGGCCGATGCTCACCGTATGCATGTAATAGAACCACGCGCGCACCTGGCCGATATATTCAACCACGAAATCGCCCGGGAAATTCGCTTCAAACTTATCCTTGTTTTCGAATGGATAATGGAACTGTGCAAACGGCATACTACCACTCTCAAACCAGCCATCGAGCACTTTTTCGATACGTTTATAGTGTATGCCGTCTTTGTCAAACTCGACGTCATCGACCCAAGGTCGATGATAATCACCAAGCCGCTTGCCGCTTAACTTTTCGAGCTCATCGTAACTCCCGACGACGATTTGCTTCTTCTTGCCGTTCTTGTCGACACCTTCCCATACCGGCATGGCGGTCGCCCAGAAACGATCGCGGCTGAGATTCCAGTCGGGCGCCTGCTCGATGTTTTTCTCGAATCGGCCATGCTTCAGGTGCTCTGGGAACCACTCAATTTGTTCAGTGTTCTTTTCGAGCATTAGAGTTTTCTGACCCTGCACATCGAAGAACCAGCTCGGGTGTGCCCGGTACATCAAGCGCGTTCCGCAGCGATGACAGTGCGGATAACTATGGCGAATATACTCGATTTTCCAAACAGTACCGCGCTCGTGTAGCGTCTTTGCGATTGTCTTGTTGATTTCCCAGACGTTCTCGCCCTTCCACTCACCTTCACTATAGAGGCCGTTTTCGTCGATGACGTGCACGACTGGGATTTTCTTTTCCTGCGCCAGCTCGAAGTCTTCTTCACCATATGCTGGCGCCAAGTGAACAATCCCCGTACCCGCGTCCGTTTCAACGTAGTCGGCGTGCCAAACTTTGTGAGCGTTTTTGCCGCGATCATCGAATAGCGGCTCGTATTCTAGCCCGACAAGCTCGTCGCCCTTGAGACTACGTACAACTTTGTATTCAAGCGGCTGATGCTTTTCATCCGTCAGGACTTTTTCAAGCAAATCTTTCGCCAAAATAAATTGCTCATCGCCAACTTTCACCTCGACGTAGTCAACATTTTTGTTCACCGCCACCGCAGTATTTGCCGGCAGCGTCCATGGCGTGGTCGTCCAGGCAAGAATCGTACTACCGCTTTTGAGCTTAAACTTCACGTACACACTCGGATCCGTCACGTCTTGATAGGCGCCGGCGTCCATTGTCACTTCAGCCTTGCTGAGCGGCGTAGCGTCGCGCGTACAGTACATAAGCACGCGTTCGCCCTCGTATATCTTGCCCTTGCCATGCAGCTCCTTGAACGCCCACCAAATCGACTCCATGTATTCTTTGTCCATAGTCTTGTAGGCGTTGTCCATATCCACCCAGCGGCCGATGCGATCGATCGTATCATTCCAGAGAGAGCTGGTCTGTACCATATTGTCGCGCGCCGTCGTGATGTAGTCTTCGAGACTGATTTTCGTGCCAATATCGCGGCGGTCTTTGATGCCAAGCTTTTTCTCGGTGAAAACTTCGGCTGGCAGGCCATGACAGTCCCAGCCCCAAACGCGCTCGACACGCTTGCCTTTCATGGTCTGGTACCGTGGCAC
>CAYSQL010000002.1:1830-20090 GCA_964433265.1 uncultured Candidatus Saccharibacteria bacterium
TCCGGCGGTACCATCTCGTTTCCAAAAGAAGTGATTCTTTTTGGCGCTTAGTTCGCTCGATCTTACGGGTCGATGCCGGCAGGTTCTACTGAGTTTCCCGTTCTTCCTGCTGCTTTCACGGCTGATAACCGCTCACCTCGTCTTGCCTATCAATGCAAAAAGAGGACGCATTTACGTCCTCATTTTAGTTCACTTTGTCGACAATTACCAGAGCCAGCTGTGTTTCTTGACGTAATCCGTGCGTAACCACGTGTCAATCAGGCTCCATTTGCGCTGACCAAACGCAAAGACCCACACCATAGCGACATAAATAAGGTGGTCGTCAAGGAATGGGTGCGTCTTGATTGGCAGCGATGCCGCCCACATCATGACGAGTAGCGCCGTACCCGCCACCGCCGCCACGCGCAGTCCAATACCGAGAATCAGTGCTACACCAATGCCGAACAAACCGAGCATAAACAGCCAGTCCATCAATGGATTACCCGCAAGACTGTGGAAGAATCCTGCGAATGGACCACCTACTCCCTTGAGGAAGCCCGTTGTCGGCGAGCCGCCTAGCACCCAAGCTTTTTGCGCCGGCGTCGAAATACCAAGGCCGAGCAATTTATCGAGAAACGCCCAAAGAAATATGAATCCGAGCGCAATTCGAGCGGCCGCAAGCGCGTACCACGCCTTCTCGTAATTTACTTTTTTACTTTTTGTGTTAGTTTTGACCATTTTTGTCCTCCTTTGGAAAATGGATATGCTCATAGTGTAGCCTAAATCACTACAGAAATAAAGCGATTTTTCAATTTACGAAAAGAGTGCGGAGCCGTATTTGAGAACGATTGCCACCACAAGAAGCATAATGATTGAAAACAGTGCGACTTTGTCATAGCTCTTCGCGACAAACCTGTGCATCATCCGCGACGCTGGCTCTGACAAATACAGATTGTTTTCTCTAATATTGTAACGGGTAATCGCGAACCATACGAACGTCGTCGTCGCGGTCACAAGCAGGCACCACGGGCAAAGTGCACCGATGACAAAATAACTTTGGCTAAAGAGCCAGAACGCAAATGCAAGGCCTAGCGTATAGCAGATTTGCGCGACGAACATAAAAAGGCGCGGAAATTTCACGCCAGCGAGTCCGGCAATCGCAACGGTGATGACAACCGGCTCGGCCATCAAACCAAGGAAGCTATTCGGGAAGCCAAAAACGCTTGCCGACGGGTGAAGTGCCACGGTCGCGCAATTGAGAACGAGGCTGACGCTACAACTCAGAACGGCTTGCGGATTTTTTGCTAGCTGAATCGCTTCGCTCGACAAGACGAATGAGGCCGTGAGACTCAATGCCGCCCCAACAAGCATGCTGACGAAAATCCATCGATCGTCACGAATTTTCTTGTCCTCGTGTGTAAAATACCGTTTAATTTTGAGAAACATAGTAACTCACCTCATTAATAGTTGGTAACTCAGGACCAGCCCAAATATTCTGCATATGCCCACTTTCACTGAGGGCGATCACCGTCGGATATTGCACGATATCGTAGGCTCGACAAAACGACTCGCCCTCGCCGCTGTCTGGATCAAGCACCTCAAGACTTCTCCCAGTCTGTCGCGCAAAATCATCAAGGAACATTTGCACCGAGCGGGCGTAGTCGGTTGCATCACGGGCAATGACGACAACGCGCACGCTTTAGGCGCCCTTCTTTGGCGTATGCTGCCGACGCTGCTCCAAGATTGCAACGAAATCATCAAGCGTCTTAAATTTATGAAAAACACTGGCAAAACGCACATACGCAACTTCGTTACGATTGGCAAGTTCATCGAGCACGCGTTCACCAATCTCGTGCGAGAGAATCTCGCTCTCTCCTTTCTCATAGAGCGATTCCTCGACCTTGTTGATAATATCTTCGACTTCAACTTCCGACTTGAAGAACTTTCCGACCGAACGGCGGATTGCAGTACTCAATTTTTCGCGATCGAACAGCTCTCGCGTACCATCTTTCTTAATGACTGCAAGGTTCGGATACTCAATCCGCTCGTACGTCGTGAACCTATGCTTGCCATCCATCGTCTCTCGGCGGCGGCGAATGGTGATGCCATCTGCCGACTCCCGGGACTCCAGCACGCGGCTATCGCCAATTTTAAATTGTCGCATCACTTCTCACCCCCCTACGATTCTTCCGACTGAGCGTGTTTCTTGCGACGTCGCAAGAAGGCCGGCGTATCGTCATCATCATCTTCTTCCTGTGGCTGGTTCCAGATGTCTTTTGGCGGTTCATCATCTGTAAATGAAGCCGCTTTTGCCTGGTTCAGCTCAATATCGATGGCCTCGACCGCGGCGTCAATGGCCTCAGGCTGCTCCGCCTTTCCCTGTTGTTTTTCAAGTGCAGCGGCTTGTTCATGGAAATAGGCACTGTCAAAACCGGTTGCGATGACGGTAATGATAAGCTCGTCTTCGAGCTCAGGTTTCAGGGTCGCGCCAAAGATAATATTCGCATCTGGAGACACGGCGCTCGTGATGATTTCTGCCGCCTCTTGAATCTCGCTCATAGACATATCATAGCCACCCGTTACATTGAAAAGTACGCCCTTTGCACCATCAATCGACACTTCAATCAACGGACTCTCAATCGCTTGCTGCGCCGCCTGTGACGCTCGGTCGTCACCGCTCGCGCGACCAATACCCATCAGCGCACTGCCTGCGTTGCTCATAATTGCTTTCACATCGGCAAAGTCGAGATTAATGAGGCCATGCTCAGTAATCAACTCTGAGATACCCTGCACACCTTGGCGAAGAACATCGTCAGCAATTTTAAATGTCTCGAGAAGTGGCGTCCGGCGATCAATCGTCTGAAGCAACCGGTCGTTAGGAATCGTAATGAGCGTATCAACTTGCCGGCCAAGCTGGGCGATTGCCCACTCGGCGTTCGAACGACGCTTTTCGCCCTCGAAACTAAATGGCTTTGTCGCGACACCGACAACGAGAATCCCGAGATCGCGCGCCACCTCTGCGACTACGTGCCCCGCACCAGATCCCGTCCCACCGCCAGCACCGATGGTCACAAAAATCATGTCCGCGCCCTGCAATGCATCACGAATCTCATCAATCGACTCGCGCGCCGCCGCTTCGCCAACACTTGGATCAGCACCAGCACCAAGACCATTCGTCGTATTGTGACCAAGGTGAATCTTGATATCGGCCTTTGAGTTATGGAGCGCCTGTGCATCGGTGTTCATGGCAATAAATTGCACGCCGCCGAGACCCGCGTCCTTCATGCGGTTGACTGCGGATCCGCCCGCTCCACCGACACCAACAACCTTAATGCTGGCAAACGTCTGAATTTCACTCGGTTTCACTTCTGGCATCCCTTGTTTCTCTCCCTATCCCCTTGTTGCGCGAATAATTATCTTACCTTAGTATACCATTTTTATTCACCGATACTAGGCCTTGAAGCGACCAAGAATGCCAGAGAGGAGTCCTTTTGCACTTTTGAGCGCCTTTTCACCAGATACGCCATGCTGCCCACTAGAAACACGAGACCCGCCACCCGATACGTCGAGAAGCATCAGTCCAATGGCCGCCGCAAATTGCGGTTCGTCAATATGGTCAGCAACACCGCCGTACCCTTTTGGTTTACCGATACGTGCCGCAAGACCAAGGTGCGTTTTTGCGAACTCGGTGATACCCTTAAGCTGTGCACCACCGCCAGTTAGGACAACGCCACTCGGCAATTGCCCCGCTCGGCCAGCTTTTTTGAGCTCTTTTTGGATTGCATCAAAGACTTCTTCGAGGCGCGCCTCGACTATCTCGTCCACATCGTTAGAATCAAAAGTCATCACCTCTTTGTCCTGCTTGACAATGAGGTTTTCGTCCTTGCCGCGATTCGACGCAATAGCGTGCTGGATTTTCACTTTCTCAGCGATTTCCGGATCAGTCTTCAGCCCAATCGCAAGATCGTTCGTGATATTCACTCCGCCCATTGGAATAACACCAACATGTTGTAGATCACCCTCTTCGAAGACGGCCACTCCAGTCGTTGCGCCACCAAAATCAATCACTGCCACGCCACTTTCCATTTGCTGCTCGCTTAAGACCGCCTTTGCCGAAGCGAGCACCGCGGGCGTCATTGCATTTGGTGTCACCGTCGCCATCTCGGCAGCCTTCTGAAGATTAACGACATACGGAGTTAGCGCCGACACGACATTGGCATCAATCTCAAGCCGGGTGCCACTCATCCCGAGCGGGTCGCGAATGTTGCCCTGCCCATCAAGCACATAGCTATGTGGCACGACTTCGAGAATCTCACGGTTAGCCGGGACCTTTCCTGTCGTCGCAACGCTCTCGACGCGCGCAAGATCATCGGCACTCACTTCATGGTCTGCCATGCCAACCGCAATCATACCGTCAGCCTTTGTGCTCAAGATATGCGCCCCATTAATACTAACAGTCGCCTCGTTCACCTCGTGACCACTCATTCGCTCCGCCTCACCAAGTACGGCATCTATCGCCTGCGCAGGACCGTTTAGATTCACGACTGTTCCCTTGCGCATACCACTATTTGCTACTTGTCCGACCCCAACAACTGTCGGCGTTCCGGTCGTCGGATCGACATGCCCTACAACACAACGAATTGTCGTAGTGCCAATGTCGATGCCGACTGCGTATCGAGATTGTTCCTGCATATGGCTACATTATAGCACAAGCACTACAGTTGGGTGAGAATCTCAGCACCGTTTTCGGTAATCAATACCGTATGCTCAAAGTGCGCAGCCAAACTACCATCGCGCGTCACGATCGTCCAGCCATCGCCGAGCGTCTTGATTCGTTCACCACCAAGCGTCGCCATCGGCTCAATTGCGATTGTATCGCCCGGCCTCAAGAGTACGCCCGAGCCTTTTCGTCCGTAATTTGGCACATCAGGCGGCATGTGCATCTGAAGCCCTACACCGTGCCCAACGAGTTCTCGGATAATCCCCAGGCGCCCGTCGTGGAGTATCTTCTCAACGGCAGCACCAATATCTCCTGTGTATACAGGACCCTTGATTGCATCGATGCCCGCATAGAGACTACGCTCCGTCAGGTGAATCAAATGTTTAATCACGCCACTCGGCTCTTCATCAACGACCATTGTGAACGCGCTATCGGTCTTCATTCCCTTGTAGGTAATAACCAGGTCAAAGCTAACGATGTCGCCTTTTTCGAGAACGTAGTCCGTCGGTATACCGTGAACAATTTCCTCGTTCGTCGAAATGCAGATATTGCCCGGAAAATCCACTTCGTCTGTCTTATATGTCGCCGAAGCTCCATAGGCGATGATTTTTTGTCCAACAAATGTGTCAATATCCTTCTCTGTCCGACCAGCATGGACGAACGATCGTATATCTTGAAAAATCCGCGCTAAAATCTTACCACCCTCGCGCATCGCATCGAGCTGTTCGGGTGTCTTTCGCTCAGTAATTAGTCCCGACATTCCTCGCACACCTCGGCATAAATACGATCATGAACCTCGCCCGCCGTTCCCGTGCCGTCAAGGTGAACAATCTTCATACCCTGCTCGGCAAATGTTCCAAGCACTGGATACATTTTTTGACGATAGATATTCATGCGCTTTGCAATCGTCTCTGGCGTATCTTCCATGCGGCCGCGTTTCTCGAGCCGATGCATGATTTCTGTTTCCGGTACCTCGAGAACAATCACTTCGTCGACATGTTCGCCAACTTTTTCCATGTAGTCCATGAGCCACGAGGCCTGCGCCTTTGTGCGCGGAAAACCATCGACAATAATATTCGGGTAGTGACGCTCCTTAGCGTCGCGAATTGCATCTTCGAACACTTCATACGTCAGCTCATCGCTCACCAGTTCGCCGGATTTCAACACATCAATGACCGCCGGGTCCGTGCTCTCGCGTAGCATCTGCCCCGTACTCAGCCATTTCCACCCCTGTCGGACGGCGAGCATTTGCCCCTGCATACTTTTTCCCGCCCCAGTTGGGCCAAATAAAAGAATCATCGTTGTCTGTTTCTGCCTTTCCTTATTTTGTTAGTGCGCGTTTTGTTAGTGCTGCGATCAGTGCACCATCCGCCGTGTTGCCGACTTCTTTTTTGACTGCACCGATCACCTGCCCCATCGCTTGCGGACCGCTCGCGCTGAGTTCGGCAATTTTTGCCTCAATGATTACTTGGAGCTCCGCCTCGCTCAGCTGCTCTGGCAAGTACTGTTGCAAAATCGCCGCCTCCTGCTCTTCTGGCTCAGCAAGCTCAGGGCGCTCGTTGTCACGATAGATCTTCGCACTCTCATGTCGTTTTTTCACCTCACGAGCAACCACCTTTTCAATCTCTTCATCAGTGAGACCTTCGTCGCGCTTGCCGGCCGCTACTTCTTCATCAAGAATCGCACCCCGTAGATTGCGCAACGTATCCCCGACAAAACGATTGCCGCCAAGAAGGGCGGCTTTCATTTCGTCTGTTATTCGCTCTTTTAGAGCCATGGACTAGCGGATTCCCAGGCGCATCTTGGCCAGTTTGTCTGCTTTTCGCTCTTTGCGAATAATTGCCTTTTGGCGACGCTCGGTCTTGCTGAGCGGCTTGCTAAAACGCATCGAAGCTTTCGCCTCAGCGAGCACACCACTTTGCAAAACGCGTCGGTTGAAGCGCCGGATAATATTCTCGGTCGCTTCCCTTTCGTCTTTACGTGTAACTTGTACCATATCGCGTCTATTCTAACAGATTATTGCAGGCCATGCAACGGCTGAACAGTTATTTTACGAATCATTGTGTTTCTCTAGGTGTAGCAAGCGCCCTTCGACGCTTCGTGTGCCACGCCATTCATTGAGTGTCGGCTGGAACCAGATGTCAATCATATCCCCGAGCTCGACACCCCACTCCGTCGGTGCGTTAAATGCGATAAGAAATAGGTTGCCACCGGTCGCATCTTGCACGCCGACTTTCAAGTGCTGTGCATCTGCGCCCATCCGACGCAAATTCACGATCTCGAGTTGTTCAGCTTTTAGTACCGGCTCCGGGTTTCCGCTACCGAACGGTTCAAGCCGCACGAGATCACTCAGGAGCGCTTCCGTCACTCCACTGAAATCGTCAATAATTACATCAGCGCGCGGCAAGAGCTTCTCTTGCTGATTCGTCAATGCAAGTGACCTATAAAATTCATTCACCCGCCGACGAAAAGCCTCAATATTTTCCGTTGGAAGCGTCACTCCAGCCGCAAGCTTATGCCCGCCCCCTTTCGTGATAATATCATCACTCGCTCGAATCGCATCCGCCGCGCTGAAATCGCCATAGCTCCGGGCCGACCCCTTTGCTTCGGCGCCTATTTCCTCGAGCACGAACGTCGGTTTTTTGTATTTTTCGAGCAATTTTGCCGCCACGATACCAATGATGCCGTGGCTCCACTCTGGCGCGCTCACAACCAGCACCGGATCGCTTTCATATAACGCCGCTTGTTCAACCGCCGCCGCAAAAATCTTATCCTGCGCGCTCCGACGCGCAATGTTCATTGTATCGAGCAACTGCGCTTTTTCGAGCGCTACTGTTCCTTCCCGCGCCCGCAGCATATCAAGCGAATGCTGCGCCGTCTCGAGCCTTCCCGCCGCGTTCATCCGTGGGCCCAGACCAAACCCAAGATGCCGGGCATTCACCTTTGCAGGCTCGACCGCCGCGACAGCCATCAACGCCTTTAGCCCCGGTCGTCGCGTCTTTGCAAGGACCTTTAGACCCCAGTAGACATGCGCCCGATTCTCATCAACGAGTGTCACAACGTCGCATACCGTTCCAAGCGCCACCAAGTCGAGTAACCACTTTTCCTGCCCCATCGCAAGCCCATCTAGGCGCGTCTGCAAGGCCTGCACAAGCTTAAACGCAACCCCCACGCCAGGTAAATCGAGAAATGGATAGAGTTTTTTCTTCGACGACGCTTTTAGCAGGTAGTTCTCATATTCCTGCGGGTAGTCCTGCAACAGACGTTTAGGGTTAATCACCGCCACCGCTGGCGGCTGAACCGATGCGACGTTGTGATGGTCGGTCACAATCACATCGACGCCGAGCTCTTTTGCGCGTACGATTTCCCGTTCGCTCAAACTGCCGCAGTCTACCGTAATAATGAGCTGCGCGCCCGTCTTTGCGATCCGTTCTACAGCGTCCACTGTGAGACCGTATCCCTCTACGAACCGATTTGGTATAAATGCGTCCACGAATCGGAAACCAAAATTTTCAAGCGCGTCGAGCAGAACCGTCGTCGCCGTCAGGCCGTCGATATCATAGTCACCATAAACCATAATGCGTTCTTGCTGTTCCCGCGCCCGAACGAGCCGCTCGACTGCCTTTTGCATGTCGGGCAGCAAAAAAGGATCATGTCCCCGCTCATACAACGGACGCAAAAAAGCTTCGCGTCTCTCTCCCACTAAACCGCGAGCTACCAGGATACGCTCAAACAATGTCATGGCTGGATATCGTTGGTCGTTCGCTTCGGACGCGCCGCGTTTGCTTGCTGTTGCGACTTAATCACGATGCTCTGAAGCTCTTTAAAAATCGGGAACTGCTTATTTGTCGAGTAGATCTTCGCATTCCCCTGCTTCTCAGCATGAAGAAAGCCAACTTTCTCTAGGCGTTTCAGCTCACGCTGGATATTCCCCGGATCTTCCTTGATTAGCTTAGCGAGGCCGCGAACGTGCGTATGAAAATCTGGGTACTTTGCGTACACCACAACGATTTTCCGTCGAACCCGAGAGGTAATAAACACGTCTAGCATTGATCTTCCAAAAACACTTCCCTACTACAGTTGTTGCTTTTTATTCTACACTTTCTCGTAGGATTTTTGCAAGTGTTTCACCGCCAATTCAAGATGATCTGATTAATCTTTTGAATTGCCTCCTCATGCGTTGGCACAACGTTGTCGTCATAATAGTGGTCCTTTCCCATATAATTTTCCTTGACGTCAAGGATATGCATCTCATCAACCGCCACATGAAGATAGTCGACTGCCGCAATCGTCGCAACCGGCGCAACGGCGACAAGCTTCTCGATACGAACCGGCTTGAGATAATCGAGTGCCACTGCCATCATCGCACCATCGTCAAATCCGTCAGACGCCAAAATCACCACTCTACCGTCGAGCATGTCACGATCGCTAATACCGCAATCAGTCAGCAAGCGGTTAATACGATTGAACGCTTCTCGTTTTTGCTCATCAAGGTACCCATGAAATTCGCTCGTATATTCCTCAATCTCACCCGTCGAGAATTCCGCATTGTACGTAAAATTTCCCGCTTGCGAGACAGCACCAAAGCTAAGGCTCTCACCTGGGACAATGATATCCTCCGTAAGCAACATGGTCAGTGCACAATGCAAACGAGCGGCAATCTGCTCGCCGATCAACACCGCGCCGTCGCTCAGCGCCAACACGATGCAGTTCTCGTAGCGGTACGCATCGAGCTGCGACGCCAAAAGTTGACCGGCCTGTGACCGACTTTCAAAATACATATGCTTATAGTACCAGTTCGACGGGCGCTCCCACAAGGTATAATGGATGGTATGAAATATTACGAGGTGGCCCCGCTCAAAATCGTCCGTCAGTCGGCAAACTCTTTTACCTACCACTCCGACAGCACAAACACTCACTGCGCTATCGGTGACTTTGTTCTCATACCGATTGGAAAAACAACGCAGCTCGGCCTCGTTATTAAGGCAGTCGCCCGGCCGATGTATGAAACACGCGCCATCCAAGAGAGAGTTTCCACAATCCCTCCCCTGCCAACACAGCTCGTTACCACCGCTTGTTGGATGGGCGATTACTACAACACCCATCTAGCAACAGTGCTCGCTACAATCCTCCCAAGAGGCCTGACAAAGAAGCGTCGTCCGCGCACGGAATCGCCGTCCTACCCCAGTAGAGATAGAACACATTTTTTGCTCAATGAAGATCAACAGGGCGCACTAGCCGCCATTCTTGCCGCCACTCCGGGCACAATACTTGTTCATGGCGTTACCGGAAGTGGCAAAACCGCCCTCTATATTGAATATACAAAAAGGCTCGTTAGCGAAGGCCGGTCAGTCATTATCCTCGTTCCGGAAATCGCCCTTACTTCACAACTTGTCGCCGAATTTCTCCATCATTTTCCAGACGTTATCCTCACCCACTCCGCCCGAACAGAAGCCGAGCGCCACCGATCATGGTTAGCAGTCGCAAATGCGCAGGCTCCGCAGGTCATCATCGGCCCACGTTCGGCGCTTTTTATGCCCGTCCGCAATCTCGGCGCAATCATCATCGACGAGGCGCACGAGCCAAGTTTTAAACAAGACCAATCTCCTCGCTACTCCGCCCTGCGCGTCGCGAGTGTCCTAGCAAAACCACACCACGCAAAAGTTATTCAGGGAACCGCGACACCGCTTCTCAGCGAGTACTATCTTGCCGAGAAATCCGACCGTCCCATCATCCACCTTCATTCCCGTGCACGCGACGACGCTACGCCTCCTGCAACAACGGTTGTCGATATGACTAAGAAGACGCAATTCACCCGACATCGTTTTTTCTCAGATGCACTCCTTGCAGTAATCACCACTTCGCTCGAGGCTCACGAACAAGTCTTGCTTTACCACAACCGTCGCGGCAGCGCTTCGACGACGCTCTGCGAATCATGCGGATGGTCAGCTGTTTGCCCACGCTGTTTCGTACCCTACACGCTCCACGCCGACACCTATCAACTCCGATGTCATGTCTGCGGCAATCACGAGCGCGTCCCGACCTCATGTCCCGTCTGCGGTTCGTCCGATATCATCCATAGAGGCATCGGCACCAAGCTCATCGAGACAGAGATACGACGCCTCTTCCCCGCCGCGCACATCGCTCGCTTTGATGGTGATGTCGACAACGACGCGACACTTGATAAGCACTACCAGGAGCTATACGACGGCGCAATTGACATCATCATTGGCACGCAGGTCGTCGCCAAGGGCCTCGATCTCCCCCATCTTCGCACCGTCGGTGTCATCCAAGCAGACGCCGGACTAGCGCTGCCCGATTACACATCCAGCGAACGAACATTCCAATTACTCGCCCAGGTCGTCGGACGCGTCGGTCGGTCACATCATCCAACCACACTCATCGTCCAGAGTTACCAACCCGCCCACCCCGCCGTCACGCTTGGTATTGCCCAGGATTTTCATGCGTTTTACGACAATGCGCTCACCGAACGTCGCAAGGCACATTTTCCGCCGTTCACCTACTTGCTCAAACTAACCTGCGTGTATAAAACCGAAGCTACCGCCATTCGCAACGCCAGAGCGCTTGCCGAAAAAATCAAGCAACACGGTCGCGATGTCGAGATTCTTGGACCGACTCCGGCCTTTTACGAGCGCCAGAACGATACTTACCGTTGGCAAATAGTCATCAAATCACCAAAACGCGCGCTACTCATCGACATCTTGCAACTCGTACCAGCGACCCACTGGCAAACCAACCTCGACCCCTACTCGCTCATCTGAGCAAATCTGGTATAATACGAATAGTGAAAAAAGAAGACATCATCACCCTACCAAACCCCCACCTTCGCGATAAATCTTTGCGCGTTCGCGCCGTGACGGACGACACAAAAAAACTTATTGACGACATGATCACCGCCAGCCTCGACTGGGAGGATTCCCGCCCACACGAGATTAGCGCCGCGCTTGCCGCCGTACAGATCGATCGGCTGCAGCGCGTCATTATCGTTCGCACCGATTTTGACGACAAGGCCGTTCGAGAGTTCACGGCATTAATCGACCCAGAAATCGTTAAGTACGAAGGCGACGTCGTCGCAGACTACGAGGGATGCCTCAGTGTAAATGGCTTTTACGGCCGTGTACCTCGACATACCAAAATTCGCGTCAAAGCGCTCAACGCCGAGGGTGACGAAGTACGCTTCAAAGCCGAAGGGTTCTTGGCGCGCGTCATTCAACACGAAATCGACCACACTAACGGCCTCGTATTCGTCGACCATATCCGGGACACAAAAGACGCTTTTTACCGGCTCGACGACAGCGGAGAGCTACAACCACTTGATTATGAAGAAAACATCGCCAACAATTCTATTCTTTGGGACTGAAGAGTACAGCCTGCTTGTTCTTGAACGGCTCGTTGACGCCGGCTACGTTATAGGCGCCGTCATCACCAAGCCAGACACGCCAAAAGGTCGCGGACATAAAATGACCGTGCCAAGCGTCAAAACCTACGCATTATCGCATGACATACCAGTAATGCAGCCGACATCACTAAAAGATATCATAAGCGATATAAAGAGGTTCGATTCGCCCGTCGGTATTCTGGTCGCCTTCGGCAAGATTATTCCCCAATCAATTATCGACCTATTCACGCCCGGCATCATCAATGTTCACCCATCGCTCCTGCCAAAATACCGCGGCCCCTCCCCTGTCGAGGCGGCAATTCTGAACCGAGACAACAAAACCGGCGTCTCAATCATGCAGCTCTCAAAGGCCATGGATGCCGGCCCGGTATACATTCAAATCCCCTACGCGCTCGACTTCACGGAAACGAAACCAGAGCTCTACGACGCCCTCTTTACTATTGGCGCAAACGTTCTTGTCGATAAATTGCCCGCTATCATCGCCGGTGACATCACGCCCGAACCACAAAATGAAGAGGATGCCACTTACTGTTCGCTGCTCACCAAAGGTGACGGCATTCTCGACCTTGCGACGACCACTCCCGGCGAAGCTGAAGCAAAGGTGCGTGCCTACCTTAACTACCCGCGCACTCGCCTCACTATTGGCAAGCACCCCGTCATTGTCACTAAAGCCCACGGGGTTATGACCAAAAAAACACCGCTCGACATTGAATGTTCGAACGGCGCATTTCTGTCCATCGATGAGCTCATCGCGCCAAGCGGCAAAACGATGAGCGCAGATGAGTTTATTCGCGGCTACAAACTTTAAGCAGTATTGCCGAGAATCGCATCACGATTAGCGATAATCTCTGCCTTGAGCTCGTCCATCGTCCGTGCGACGACATCACGATAGTCTGGCCGGTTAATACCGAGCCACTTCAGCGAGGCGTACTCCGACATCAGCACCAGCACTGGAACGTCAGCTGGCGCGCCACTCTTTAGCTGTTGAAACACAGGGTCGTTTTGATAATCAGGTACATTGCGCGCAATCCATTCATTCACCCGCGCTTCATCGCGGTCGATAAACGACTCAAACTCCGCCAGTTGCGCATCCTGCAGACCGTCACTAAGCTTCGTCCCCACCCGAAGCTCCAACTGCTCCTTGAGATGGTCCAGAAACGCTTGTTTTTGATCGTCTGGCAATCCACCAAGACCAACCTGTTGCAGAAAATTGTCATCAAGTTGAAACATTTCTTGCATCTCCTAGATATTACTGTATTCCCATCATAACACGTGGCGCCCAGATGCCCAACATCGCGCCAGCCTAGCGAAGCTCAGTATCGCGATTGTTATCGTCGTGATCTATCCCTACCCCTGCACCAGCAGATGACGATGCGTCATCATCATCATCATCATCATCATCATCATCATTCTCCCCCGATGCTTCTTCATCCCTCGCGTGAATTTCCGAGTCTATCGCCGTCAGTAAGTCCATATATGCCCTTAGCCTCTCATCTGGCGAGTCTACCTTATCCGCCTGAGTCTGTGCCATATTAAAGAATTCAGTTGACCCATTCGATATCGCAATCTGGAGAATCATTCTATACTTGTCACCTGTTTCAAGCGTGCTGCCATCGATTAGCGGCACCAATTTTGCAACAATATCATCCCTGATTGCCATTAAATCCTGTATATCTTTACCCATTTCCCACTCCTTACATTTTTAGTAGTATAGCTTATTCTTAAGCGCCCCGCAATAAAGGCTTTACATCAGGACCGGGCCCAGTTTTTCTTCGCCTCAGGTCGGGCCGTCCATATAGTTTCCTGATCGTCCTACTGCCGATTGGGTCATACTGTCCAGTGCCACCCTCGCTACGCAGCAAGGCCTTGGCTAGCCACCTTCTCCCTTTTCTAGTAAGAGTAAACCTGGTTTCGCCACCATCATACTGCCGTATATCAAAATGCCGTGGGTTAGGTATCATCATGTTCAAGGCATACTCGTAGCTACCATCTTTCGGAGACCAGTGAGTTAGCATTGCACTAATATTTTCTTCTATATAGTCGAGAACTTCATCGGGGTTATGCGCCAAGTCCTCTTCTCCTCGATTAACCTGACTACTGGCGCGACTAGTCATCTCGCCATTTTGGTCAGTCGCCCTAACCCAGGTTCCTACAATCGTACGGCCCTCATCGTAACTCTCAGCCATCCGAGACCCATCACTGTCGATTGCAGCACCTACAACAAGCTTATTGAATTCACCGGATCCACTTGAACCGGCCGGGGATAGATAAGGCACACCGCCCCCCCCTCTGTCATGCGCGCCACGAGCTTGACCAAACCTATACCCAATAGCGAGGTCATCTGGGTCAGTCCCCAACCTGTCGTCATAATGACCAATACCGCCAATGGCGGCGAATGATGACATGCGCATACTCACATTAGGACCCATAGTCGCCACAACCCCGTCAACACTCTTCAGGTTAGCTGCCATTCTCGCCATCTCATTTACTTTCGTGACAAATGAGAAACCGGGTCTATTTTTATGTAATTTTCCCCCCCAGTAAATAGCCCCCGTAAAGGTGTCTTTGTCCGGATTAGTTTCAAGTGCATTCACCATATGCCTAATATACTTCTTGTGCATGCCATCCGCGTCTGCATCATTCTTTATAACGAGTAAATCCGCGCCAGGGGCAATCCTACCGTCCTTGACCGCATTACGAGTAGCGGCCATCGCAATATCATACATTTTTTGGGAAACATGACCGATCAGCCTGTCTCCATACTCCTTACGATCGATTTTATCCTGCGACCACTTCGACTCAACCACTTCAATACGAAGATCTGGATAATCTCGCCTAGCTCGCTCAATTTCGTCGAATGTCTTCTGGATTTTTGCCATCCGTTCTGAATCAGACTCAAGACTATCCTTCCAGTTGACGTGTAGTAGCACGACAAATTCGTTCATATTTATATCTTCCTGACGACCGTATAGCGAGAGCGTCCTATAAATATTCTCAGACTCCTGCGCAGCACCCACGGGAATTGTCACAATGGCTTTTGTCTCACTAGTGAGTTTAGAAAGATACGTTGAATTGTCCACGGCATCATGAATCTCATCGGCATATGCATCGCCACCTTGGTCTCGGATGAATTGATTATGCCAATCTAGTCCATCTTCTAGTCTAATTTTTGCGTGAGGATCCTGGCGGAGCTCAGGCATAAATTGCGGGCTATAATCGACCGGCCTCCCCCTTTCTCCGTACAGAGACGGGTACGGTGATGGATACGGAGACGGCTCACGATGCCTCCTCTCAAGCTCCTCCAGTGGTCTCCGCGGAACCACTGGTAATACCGGCGCGATGTCAGTGGACACCGCCGTATCATACCCTGGTGGCGTAAGCTTAAATTCTGGGTGTGGCACATCCGTCGGGATTGGTATGTCACCAGGATTATTATCTCCAACAACGGTTGCAAGTGGGCGTATCTGGGTGACGCCATGCCCATCCACACCAGTCACCTGGACGGTCTCCGCATACATGCCGTGAAAGACAGCATGCCCATTCTCGGTCGAGAACAACGCGGCAGCGGGACTGTCGTGCGGTATAATCATCTCCCCGTTTGGCTGAACATCGATCATAAACACATGCGATTGAGTGTCGCCGGTTGCCGATACTGCAAGCTTTAGTGTGCCGCCGTTCACAGCGTTGTGCCAGTCAACAGATTCATTTCCCTGGAATGATCCGTTCGATTGCATGTGCGCGATATTAAAACTATAGTCCCCCGAGCTCGTGATGCCAGTATTAGCCTCTCCACCCCACCACATACGAAGCTCATTATTGTCAAAAACTGGCTTAGGCGTATTACCCTCATACCAAAGACCACGATGAACCTCTGTCGTGGCATTACTATGGGAGTTTAAATAGCTGTGAATATTTCCATACGCGACACTATGAGAAGTGGTAGTTAGATTATCAACTGTAATGCCGTCCGCTTTCAGCGCATCGGCCATAGCCTGACTGTGACTGGCGTCGACGGTCACATGATCGGCGATTGTAGTACCATTCGGATTGACGAGATTCATCGTACCGTCGTGATTGTCAACAAGGTTATAATCTTCAGGCAAATGCAATTTCACGCCATTGACTGTGTGATCCTGCAAGACCGAGCTTGGGCTGTGATGTACAAAATCCCCGTGAATCATTCCGTTCAGAATTGTATTGTGTGCATCCGCCGCGTTGTGCGTGCCCAAGACTGGATCAAGCACCCCAACTTGCATGTCCGAGAACGCCGCTCCTATTTCTTGGCCAATCAGCCCAAAAGTGGCGCCAGTTGCGAACCCAGTAGCCCCCGCCTTGAGCATGCGTCTCCTACGTAGCTTGTGGAACGCCTTATCCTTCTTGCTTATGTCCTCGTCTATTTGCTCAACATAGGCTTGAGATACATCATCGATTACCCTTTCGAGACTATACCCATCGTAGCCTAAATCGTGAAGCTTCTGAGCATCCAGCCTATTCCGAAGGGCAACTTTCGCTTCTGCTCTCGCAACGTCCAAAGCAAATCGCTCGTCTCCGACAGATGATTCGCTCGAGAAAGACAATAGGTCGATATTCCGCTGGTCGGACAGGCGGGTTACCGTCTCGACCTGAGCTAGACCATCGAGCGCAGCCTGAAGCGCATCATTACCGCCCTGGTCAAGCCTATCCTCGTCGATAAGCGCACGAAGTCGATCGGTCTCATCCCGAGCAGAGAGCGTCGCATAGCGGGTTGCTTCCATCTCCACGCGACGTTTGTCGCCGGGATTAATCTGACCACCACGAGCCATTTCTCGCGCATGTTGAGCTCGCTCATCTTTTGTTTTCTTTCTTTCATTATATGCGGCTATAGCCCCCCCGCCGACTCCTAGCGCCGCCGACGCGCCGGCCGCTACAACCCAACTACCAGTGCCTATCGCCACTGCGCCGGCCGCCCCCTTAGCTCCTGCCATCACCGCTTTATTGCGAACGAAACTTGCCACTGACGCCGCGATGCCGACACCGGCGATGACGACTCCTTCAGGTAGTATTCGACCAATTCTCGATGACTGAACTTTGTCCAACGTCTTGTCAACCCAGTCGTATTTCGCATCCGTACGAGCACTTGAACGCGACTCACCCGTCCTCACGCCGAATTCCGCCATCACATTATCAATCGCTTCACCGTGCCTGACAGCAGATTCAACTTGCTGCGCAATTTCCACCATATTACTCAGCTGAACCAGACCCTCACCCTTGAGATCACCGCTTCCCTGCTCTCTGAAGGCATTGATTGTCCTCGTGAATTCTTCGTTCAACGAATCACGGTCTAGACGCTCGTTGGCGGGAGTGTTTGGATCAGCAAAACGTCGTATAAGTTTTTTAACCTCCACAACGATTTCGGAAGACTCGGCTAGTCGCTCTCTTTGCTCGCCCGCCTCGGCATGTATCGCCTCATCATATTCAGACTGGAACTGCTCGATAGTAGACTCCATAGCACCACGACGCTCTTGCTCATTTGCGAGAGTCTGGCTAAGCACATCCTGCGACGCAACAATCGCATCATTCGCCTCTTTGATGTATTTCTGCCGGTAGATGTGCTTGGCCATGCCACCTTTCCAGATGGACTTTACAAATTTCTTAAAACCACTACCCTGATTAAGCTCGGCTGTTAGTCGTGCATCGGCGGCATCACGCGCCGCACTCTCGGCGTCCCGAGACTGATCGACGATAACAACGTCGCCTATACGTTCTCGTGTCTGTACCTGTGGGTCGGGCATATCGGCCTACCCCAAATACGCATCTTTAAAACGCAATAATGTCTTAGCCGCAATTCGGCTTGCGTCGGGTACAACAGAAGCGATATACTGCTGCACATCCTGGTCGCTTGCGCCCGAATCTAGCAATCTATTTAGCTCGTCCATTTTATCATCTGGCACAGCAGCCAGAACTTCCCTGTCAATCATATCGAGTGCCCGCTGCATCATATCCTCGATGAGCTGCTCTCGAACCTCTGGAGTCGCATGCAGATTCTTTGCATCGATAATGCTCTCTATAAATGCTCTAAGTTGTGCACCGTCCATGTCTATTTTTGCCCCGTTTTGTTTTTCTGGCCCCATAATACACCATCATGGTTATATTTGCAACGAT
>CAYSQL010000002.1:20190-28557 GCA_964433265.1 uncultured Candidatus Saccharibacteria bacterium
TTTTTGTATTCCGCGTCATAGTCACGCCTAGCAACGACCATTTACAATTCGATTTGTTTTATCGTGTTATTTCATATGCCTAGCGTATCGAGCGTGGCACTATGGTGGTTCAGCAAGTATGGACCCTATGGTGCTGCTCTTGAGCGGTTTTTTCCGTTTGCGTCAGCATTCGTGAATTAGCTATGAAATTTGGTCTTCTCCCCTATTGGAGGTGGCAGTTGCTCGACTTATCTAAAAAGTCGGTCATCTGCCGCCCCCAAACCGAGTCAGGGGGCAACTTCCCGGGATAGTCCCGCGGATGAGACCCCTGGCAAGGGAGAGGAGAAAGAGCATGGAAGTCTTGAAGGAGTGCTGGGCAACGATCCGCACGTGGCGCACCGTCGGGGTCTTCGCGGGACTCCTGGTCCTTGTCTGGTTGGGGCTTTTCAGCCCCACCGACAAGCCATGGTGGATTTTCGCGGCGGGCATCGCGCTCGCCGCCGCGCTGGTTACGGTCATCGCGGCCGGACCGCGAAACCTGGTCCAGTGGGCCGGCCTCGGCGTTGGCCTCGGCGTCGCCATCAAGATCATCATCCTCAGCTGGATGTGGGTGATGGAAAGGGTGGCGGACCTCAAGTCCGCCACCCCCGCGGCCACACCGACGGCCAGCCCCACACCCACCGCCGCCGCCACCCCGACGGCCGCCCCAGCCATCAGCTGGTTCGACACTGCCGCAGGGGTGGTGTCCGACTTCTTCGGTCATCTCTCCTTCGGAGGGGTGGCCACTACAATCGTCTTGGTGGTGGCCGCCTTGGCCATCATCAAGTTGCTTTACAAGGCGGTGGTCAAGAGGTTCAACCTCTGACCACCGCCGTCACCCCGCCCCGCGGTTCGTACGCCCCACACCGGGGCTCAACCAACGGGCGGGGTGACACCCGCACAGCTTCATAAGGTCGCGTTTTCGCGCGATCATGCAATTTCATAGTTCTTCCTCACGGCAGAGCAGAGGTAACCACCAATTGTTTTCCGAGCTCACACAGCTCGATGTACAATCTGGTTACCTCTGGTAGCTCAATGTGAATCAACACGATAGCGCAAAATAAAAATAGCGCTCAATAGTATAGTAAGCGCTATTTTCCACGTCTAGGCAAAGGACCCTCTACTGAGGGCTACTCTGCGCCAAGACCATCGGCCTGCTCGGCAATTTCGCCAAGCAAGATGTCAATTTCGTCAGTGACGATATCTGCCATATCCGGTACCGTTTGCCGCAACCAATCATACAACGTATCATCATCGCTCGAACGCAGACGCATGAGCTCTTCGGTCTGATCTGGGGTCATCCCGGCGACAACCTCCTCGACAACGCGGTCATGCAGTGTCGTTTCAAAATGCTCTTCTAGCGAAGCGGCGTCTTCGTCACTCATCGTTACGCCGATATCGCTCAAAAACTGTTTGGTAATAATTGGCTTCATGCTGCCCTTGGCTCCTTTTCTAGCTCTGCGTTATTATCCTCTTCTAGCTCAGCGCCCACCAAATCTGGCTGGACGCCCAGTATGTCATCGACCGCATCGCGAAACTCATCCGTCGATTTTGTAAACTCACCATAAGCCTCATTGCGCCTACTCGCCGCGGCCGCGAGAGCCTCCTCTAACTCCGGAATCTGCTTCCTTGCATTTTCAATCTTCTCTCGTAATCTTTTTTGCTGCATCTCGTGCCTACGATTCGCATTCTCGAGTACGGCAATCTGATTCTGAATCTGCGACATCTCGCCTCGACGTCGGTTCATGGCATTATCCAGAAAGCCACCGTCAGTCGAAGACTCGGGCTCCTCGGGTAGGCTCTCTATCTCTCGCAATGACTCTTTTAGCGAAGCGATATTAGCTGTATTTGATGTAATCGTGTTATCGAGTTCGACAATACGTGCCTCTGCTTTTGGAATCAAAGCCTTAGTGCGGTCCAGTGAACGCTCCACCCTCTTGAGACTAACCTCGGCATCACGAAGGCCCTCTCCGCTACGGTCACGTGCGACAACAAGGGAGCCAAGCCTCAGTTTGTCCTCCGACGACAAAGCAGCTAGCACATCGGCCACTTCTTGTTTGTCTAAACGCTGGTTAGTGCTCAATTCATGGCGCAGCTCTTTGCGAGCAAGCGCCGCCTTCTTTGCCTTAATGGCCGCCTCACGGTTAAAGTGTGAATTCGCCTCGCGCTCAAGCTTACTTTGCTCAACCGCATCAGTCCGATCTTCGTATGCACCCGCAATCTTTTGGTATGCTTCTCGTTTCGGAGCGACGCGCCGCGTCTCAAAGGTGCTAATCCTCAGATTACTTTTCATCTCGCGATTGTGATGTTTTATACTAAGTCTGTCAATGCGAGACTGCGCATCCTTCTCTCGAGCATTCCTCCGATCGCTTACAATCTTCTCGCGTCGTTCACGAATTGCATCATTGGGCGAACGGTCTATCCATTGCTGGTTGACCTCATCTTGCATCTGAGCATAGTCATCAAGTTGCGCCTGTAACGTTTCTAGCTTACTATTCTCAGCCTGCCTCTTTGTGTCGTGTCGATCTTGGCGCTTCTGCAAACGCTCCTCAGCGCGATCTTTGCGTCCCTCAAGGAAATCCCGCCTCGGTTTACCTACAAAGTTCTGTATATTAGCCCACGCCTCCCGAGCAACTAGTGGTGCGCTTTCCTTAACATTGCGAATCCATAGCCCAAAGCGCTCCATACGTCCAAGCGTATTCCTGGCCTCTTTGCGCGTTTGCTGAGTCTGCTCGGCAAAGGCGTCCCGAACTTCGCCACCACTTGGCCCAGGCGCTTCAGCTTCATTCTCAGGACCCAGCGCTCGTCGTGGAACCGCTTCTAAGCTTCTTGCCATGATTATTCCTTTTTTATTTTTATTAGTTTTGCTGTCTGAAAATTAGCATATGCGACTTGAGCTGTCAAGCTGTATATCGAATCCTAGACGAGCCCTCCACTACACCCGCGACATGTATCTATATGCAAACGTGTTCATTCCACGCACCACCATATCGAGATTCTCAAACATATCCGGCCTTCTTGTGATTTCGTCAAAGTAAAGGCTGCTTATTTTAACGTTCGTTTCACCAACTCGCGTGTAAAGAGTTCCAACCTATCGCCCACCTCCACCTGCAACTTCTTGTGTGTCTTGAGGCTTAGGCCGCACATTTCGCCTTCGAACACCTCTTTCGCCTCTTGCTGTTGGCGTTGAACGCTGGCGACTTCAACTTCGGCGATTTGTTCATCACCTCGCCTCACGCGGGCGAGGACATTCGCGGTAACTTTGCCACTCATCACTTCTCCACCGCAAATCACTTCTTCTTTCATCGTACGGAAGACACCCTTGATGTCGAGGGTACCGATTTCCGTCTCGACGACTTCTGGCGCGAGCATCGCTTCCATGCTACTTTTGGCATCGTCAAGCAGTTCATAAATGACACGAAACAGCCGTACTTCTACTTTGTCGCGCATCGCGAGGCGCTTCACCGCTGGCGGCAAATCGATGTTGAATCCATAGATAATCGCGTTTGAACTCTCCGCCAAACGCACATCGCTTTCCGAGACATTACCCACGCCACTCTTGATGATGCGCAGATCGATTGCGCCGCCCGTCTCCACGAGTCGCAAACTATCCATCACAGAGGTGAGCGAGCCTTGCACATCGGCTTTTACAATCACGTCAAATTCTTGGCTGTCATGCTTTTGCGTCATGAGCTTTAGCAAATCAGCACCCGTCACGTTCGTACGTGCCGCATTTCGCTCGCGCTCTAGTCGCGTGCGCTCCACCTGAAGACGTGCCTCTTTCTCATTTTTCATGACCGTGAAGATATCGCCAAATTGCGGCAACTCCTTGAAGCCAGTCACTGTCACTGGCGTCGATGGACCAGCGTCCTTGAGCGTCTTGCCCTTGTAGTCGAGCAGTGTGCGGACTTTACCGTAGGCTGTGCCGGCAACAAGAAAGCTACCGGGCTTAATTCGCCCCTGGTCAACGAGCAGATTCACGACCGATCCGCGGCCTTTTTCCATATGCGACTCGATCACGAGGCCCTCAGCGGGAACATCAGTGTCGGCGCGTAGCTCCTCCAGGTCGGCGACGAGCAACACCATGTCAAGCAGCTTGTCGAGATTCTCGCCCGTTTTTGCGCTCACCGGCACCATGACTGTATCGCCACCCCATTCCTCGGGGTTGAGGCCATGTTCACTCGCCAATTGCGCCTTGACCATCTCGGGATTGGCCGCTTCTTTGTCAATCTTATTAATTGCCACGACGATTTTTGCGTTGGCACTCCGTGCAAATCGAATCGCCTCGATGGTCTGTGGTTTCACACCGTCATCCGCCGCTACGACGATAATTACGACGTCGGTCAATGCTGCACCGTGCTGACGCAACGCCGCAAAGGCTTCGTGCCCCGGCGTGTCAAGCAACGTAATCGGACGATTTTTGCGAATCGTTTGATATGCGCTGATATGCTGCGTAATACCTCCCGCTTCACCCTCGACGACTTTCGTGTCGAGAATTGCGTCAAGTAACGTCGTCTTGCCATGATCGACATGCCCCATCACCGCGACAATAGGCGGACGCTCCGCAGCCTTGTCTGATGGCTTATGGAGGCGCTGCGCGGTCTTTTGCTCGACTTCGCGGCGCTTCAGTGCCACCTCAAGCCCAAGTTCCTCCACAATAATTTGCGCCGTCTCAAAATCAATCCGCTGATTAATCGTTGCGACGATGCCATTCTTGAACAATTCTCCTACAAGCTGTGTCACGGGTAGGTTGAGTGTCTCTGCGAGTTCACCGACGGTTACCGAGTCTGCGATAACCAATACTTTTTCTGGCTGACTCATCTTGTTCTCCTTTCCCCTACAGCTTGTAGGTCATTATCCATGAAAACTTACATGGTTATTTGTTTTTCTTGTCAGCAAGACTGAGTGAAATCTTGCGATTGTCCTTATCGATATCAAGTACGATAAATTCTTTGCGCTCGTTGAGCGTAAAGACCTTTTCTGGATCAACACCTTCGCCACCGCCAAGCTCCGAGATATGCACGAGCGCTTCGACTGCTGGGCTGATCTGCACAAACGCACCAAATGGCGTGATTCGCGTCACCGTGCCTTCAACCTTATCGCCCTTCTTGAACTTCTCGACTTCGTCAATCCATGGGTCTTTGGTGAGTTGTTTCATGCTGAGGCTGAGGCGCTCTTTATCGATGCTAATAATCTTTGCATCGATGTTTTGGCCGACCTTCACATAATCAGCTGGACTATTCACACGCTCCCACGAGATTTCCGAGATGTGCACGAGGCCCTCAATACCATCAACGTTCACAAAAACGCCAAAATCAACGACGCCGGTGACGACGCCGGTGACCGTATCACCGACCTTTAGCTTCTCAAATCGCTCAGCGAGACCATCTTTGATTGCTTCCTTCTCAGAAAAGATCAGTTTGTTTGCCTTGCGATCGCAGTCGAGAATGCGCACGCGGAGCGTCTGACCAACGAGTGCATTGAGGCGAGAAAGAATCTCATCTTTATCGGCACTGCCAACGCGTGGGTAATGCTCGGCAGATAATTGCGATACTGGCAAGAACCCGCGCACACCCTCGTATTCGACGAGCATACCGCCTCGATTGGCGTCATACGGCGAAACCTCGATGATTTCGCTCGCGTCCATTTTCGCCTGAATCTCTTCCCAACCGCGATCTTTTGCGGCCTTTCGCAGGCTCAGGAGGCTGTAGCCGTTATCCAATTCATTATCAACGACGCTTGCCGTTACCTCGTCACCGACAACCAGTTGGCGCGAGTGACCGACTTCGCGGCGTGGGACATACCCAACGCCTTGAGCGCCCAAATCAATTAATACTTCGTGTTTTCGTACGCTGAGTACGTGGCCGGTGATCATTTCACCAGTGGTCAGCTGCTTGACGCTCTCTTGAGCGAGCAGGTCATCCATTGTTATTGTGGCATTTGCCATGCGTCAGTTTTTCCAACGGCAGTCACGTCTCGTGCGCTGCCATCAAAAACTCCTCTATTAAATTTGATATTATCTCAAGCACGCCAAAAGACGCACATAGATTCCATTCTATTGTACACTAGTCACCTCAATTCGTCTAGAGAGAGGCGCGTGAACGAGCGTAAGCAAACCCAGCAGCGAGAAGTAGCGCCACGCCCGTAGCGCTCGCGAGAAGCGTCTCATTCGGGCCGGTGTGTGGCAGTTTACTTGAGTCGGTCTCAGTTGAGGCGGCCGGTGCCGTGCTCGTGTGCGGTGTCTGGTCGGCTGATGTCGAGGTAGACTGCGTGGCCATCTCGCGTTGCACGGCTGCGTTTTGCTCTTGTGCCTTCTTTTCGGCGTCCGCAGCAGCTTGCTCTTGCGCTTTTTGCGCGTCAGCCGCTTTTTTCTCCGCGTCAGCCTTTTGCTTGGCCGCATCGCTCGTCGAAGACGTATCCGTGGTCGTCCCCGATTGATTGTTTGTCTTGGTGGTCTGCGATGCTGATGGCGTCGAGAGCTTGCCTAAATTATTGCGTACCAAAAAAACACCGCCAGCTAGCGCTGCGACAAGTAGTACTCCCACCAGCACATATCCGAGTGTCGAACCTCTTTGACGTGACCGTGCCATCTCTTACCTCTTATAATTACTGCAGTTATTATACTGTTTTTATTAATCATTCGCAACCGCTAAATTATGCTACACTAGGAACATGTTAGTAGCAATCGACACTGGAGGGACAAAAACACTTATTGCGTCGTACGGAAAGGACGGCAAAATCATCGACTCGGTGAAGTTTCCAACACCACAAGAGCCGCGCGATTACGTGCATGCCGTCAAAACGGCCGTACGGGAGCGCTATGGCGACAAGCATGTCGACATTATCGTGCTCGCCATTCCCGGCACCATCAAAAATGGCGTCATCAAATGGTGCGGCAACCTGCCGTGGCAAGATCTCGACCTCGGCGCCCGCTTCAAAGATATGCTGCCAGATGTACCCGTCCTCATCGAGAACGACGCGAAACTCGCCGGCCTTGGCGAAACCCGCGGGCTTGAGCACATTCCCCACTCCGCGCTCTACGTAACAATTAGTACCGGCATCGGTTCGGGACTCATATCGGATGGTCGCATCGACCAAGCTATGCGCCTCAGCGAAGTCGGCCACATTCCTCTCGAATATGATGGACGTATTCGCATCTGGGAGTCGTTTGCCTCGGGCCATGCTATCGTCAAAACATACAAAAAATTTGCCCGCGACATCACCAGCAAACGCACCTGGCGACATATTGCCGATCGTATGAGCCGCGGCTTCCTCGTGATCATCCCGACCATCCAACCCGATTTGATTATTATCGGGGGAAGCGTCGGCACCTACTTCGAACGCTATGGCCAGTACCTCAAAGAGATTCTTCTAGAGCACCTGCCACCACATATCACTCTGCCGCGCATTGTCAAAGCCAAACACCCCGAAGAGGCGGTTATCTATGGATGCTACTACTACGGAACCGATTACCTCACTGATCAAGCAGCTCATCGTCGATAGCACGCAGCTCCCGGCAGGCAATCTCACCTTTTCCCACGCTGACGACTTTGGCTGGAACCATTCGGCACGCACCATCTTCTACGACCCGAAGGAACCAAACGCCCCCGCCTACTTACTCCACGAGTACGGACATGCGCTCCTCAGCCACGATAGCCATATACGCGACATATCCCTGATTGCGATGGAACGCGCCGCCTGGGATGAAGCCGTCCGGATGGCGCCGCACTATCATGTCACAATCGACAACGACATGGTCGAGTCGGCGCTTGACACCTACCGCGACTGGTTGCACGCTCGCTCAGCATGTCCTACATGCGCCACAGCCGGCGTCCAAATTCAGCACGACATCTACCGATGCCTCGCCTGCCAAACGCAGTGGCGCGTCAACGACGCACGCGCCTGCGCTCTCCGGCGCTACAAAGTAAAATAACCCGCGTATATGCGGGTTATTTTATCTTTATATCTCTCCCAGGTTATTCAGCTGGCGCTGCAACAGTAACGGCAATTTTCTTGCCGCGGCGTGAAATGCGGCCGCCCTTAGCGCCTGCGATACGTGCAAGCTCCGGGTTTGCCGCAAAACCACCCGTGCGGCCGTTCCGGCCCCCTTTAGCGCCAATCTTTGCGTAAAACATTGGGTCTTTTGCGAGATTCTTTTGTGCGGCCTTCATGCCGCCGGCTTTTGTTCCTGCCATTTCGTATTCTTCTCCTCTTGCCCGCCTCTGGGCAAATTAAAAGGGCTTCACCTTATCCGCACTGCAGATTGGTTTGAAACCCTCACTTTACCTCACATATGCTATGTGTATGATCTTACATTAGCACAAACGATACAAACTGTCAATGGTTACA
>CAYSQL010000003.1:0-7613 GCA_964433265.1 uncultured Candidatus Saccharibacteria bacterium
AGGCTCTTTTCGAGATTGTCGCGTTCGGCGGCGAGGGCGATGATGTTGTCGAGTTCACTGAGCCGGCGGTTTTTGGCGCCAAAAGCAGGGTCGCTATAGGCGTCGGGGCGCGCCAAAAATTCACCGAGGTCTTTTTTCTCGTTCTGCAGGTCATTTAGATTAAGCTCAATTCTCGGCATCTTGTCTTCTAGTATAGCAAAAGAGCGTGAGAAGTGACAGGGGTCGAGTGGTGGACGGTGCCACCGTGCAACAAAAATACCACCATTGCGGTGGTATTTTTGTCGAGCGAACGAGTGATTACTCGGTCGTTTTCGCGGCTTTTTTCGCGTTTTGCTTCTTTGCCTTGGCGGCGAGTAACTCCTTGCGTTCTGCGGCGGCCTTCATGCGGGCTGCGAAGCGATCGACGCGACCTTCGGTGTCGATAATCTTCTCCTCGCCGGTGAAGAATGGGTGAGATTTGCTCGAAATATGTATTTTTACGAGCGGATAGGTGTTGCCGTCTTCCCATTTGACCGTCTCGGTAGTCGGGGCGGTTGACTTGGTTAGAAAGCTGAAGCCTGCTTGTTCGTCGCTAAATACGACCAGGCGGTAGTCTTGTGGGTGAATACTGCTTTTCATAACTAACTTATCCTAGCAGAAAGTCTGCCCTCTGTCAAAGCATGGGGCATGGCTTTTTTGCGCGCGTTGCGCTTTGAACGCTCATCTGTTATGATGAACGGGTAACAAATTTTAATGAAGCAACGTACGCGGATATCCTTTGTGACAAAAGGGCGTACGTGAAGGGAGAAGGATATCATGGCCGTAGAGGTAGATATCAAAGCTTTGCTCGAAGCCGGTGTCCATTTTGGACACAAAACGAGCCGTTGGCACCCAAAGATGGCGCCATACATTCATAGCAAACGCCAGGACAGCCATATTATTGACCTGACGAAGACGGTTGAGGCGCTCGACAAGGCGCTGCCGTTTCTAACGAGCGTTGCCGCAAGTAAGCAAGTATTGTTTGTTGGTACGAAGAAGCAGGCAAAGGATATCGTCCGCGAGGCGGCTGAAAAAGCCGGCCAGCCATTTGTCGTGAATCGCTGGATTGGCGGTATGTTGACCAACGTCAATACGGTCACGGCACAGATCAAGAAGCTGAAGGACCTCGAGCGCCGCATGGCGTCGGGTGATCTCGAGAAGCGCTATAACAAGCTCGAGGTGCAGCGTTACCAAGAAGAAATTGATCTTCTGAACGAAAAATATGGCGGCATCAAAGATTTGAACGGCAAGCCGGGCGCGATGGTCGTCGTCGATGCCATGGTTGACGCGAACGCAATCAAAGAAGCCAAGAACCTCGGTATTCCTGTTGTCGCGTTTGTTGACACGAATGTTGATCCAAGCGCAATTGACTATGTGATTCCTGCAAACGATGATGCAATCAAGGGCCTTCAGATTTTGCTCGATTACGTCGTTGCAGCAGTGCTTGAGGGCAAGGGCGCGGCAAAAAGCGTCACCGAATAGAAACGGTAAGCAAAGGGAAATAAGATGGCAGTAACAATTGAAGACATCAAGAAGCTCAAGGAGCTCACTGGCGTTGGCCTGACCGATGCTAAGAAGGCGCTTGTTGAAGCTGATGGCAATTTTGACAAGGCGCTCGAAGCGATGCGCAAAAAAGGTCTGACGAAGGCGGAGAAAAAAGGTGATCGCGAGACTCGTGAAGGGTTGATCGAGAGCTATGTTCACAGTAACCGTATCGGCGTCGTCGTCGAGGTGAACTGTGAAACCGATTTTGTGGCACGCCTTCCAGAATTTAAGGAATTCGCGCATCAAATCGCCATGCAGATTGCAGCGATGAGCCCAAAGTATTCGACAATGGAAGACATTCCGGTTGCCGAGTACGAGGCGAAGAAAAAAGAGCTGCTCGAGAGCGATACGCTCAAGAGTAAGCCGGCCGAGATGGCGGAGAAAATCGTCGATGGTCAGCTTAAGAAGCATTTTTCCGAGCAGGTACTTATGGAGCAGCCTTTTGTCCTCGACGACAAAATGACGGTTGCTGACCGCGTCAAAGAGCAAATCGCCAAGAGCGGCGAGAACATTCGCGTGAGCCAGTTCAAGCGTATTGAACTTGGCGTGACTGAATAGTCGCAGAGACGCATTATAAAAAGCAGCCCATCGGGGCTGTTTTTTATTTAGTGCAAAGAAACTGGTACTATAAAGCATATGAAAAACTTCGAGCATGGTCACTACGAGCAAGATCCGAGTTATGACCCGGAGCGACTCGAGGGGGACGCGGAGCGGTCGGCGGAGAAAGAGCCGTCGGTTGATTTGCGTCATGAGAGCGAACTGTTTGCCGACCATGAGCGTATTGAT
Source organism: uncultured Candidatus Saccharibacteria bacterium (assembly GCA_964433265.1). GTDB lineage: Bacteria > Patescibacteriota > Saccharimonadia > Saccharimonadales > Saccharimonadaceae > Saccharimonas. The sequence goes on from CAYSQL010000003.1 coordinate 2,350, forward strand.
AACGCCAAAGATATAGACACGCAATTGGCGCGTCTGCGCGATACGCTCAGTGAAGACAAAGACGGCGTGATTCATCTGACGATTCCGGCGTATGACTATGATTTTGCGACGAATCCATTTGTTGGCATGGGGCCGCATGTGGTGCGGACGTATGAGATTTCGCGGCATCTCGACGTCGTGTTTTTGCGTAGGTTCATGTACCAAAACATCTTAGTGTGCGGTATTCGGTCGCGTGAGTTCGTGGGCGAAAAGGGGCGAGCCGCGTTCGTGCGGCATGCCGTCCAGACGGGCGGCGTGAGGGTGGTGGCCGACGAGCACGTGGACTATGACTTTGCGGCGGTGCTATTTGCGCCGTTCGCGCAGTGGCATACGACGGCTGCGTTTTTTACGCTTTATCACAAACAAATGCCTCATGTGGCGGAGCGCCCGCACTACCCCATTGACGTTTGGCTGATTTACGATGCAGACGCGTATAGAGAGGTCGAGGCGGTGGACTTTCGGCGTGGCTATCGGTTGCGGGAAGGGTACGACCGTCGATCGACGCTGCTGGGCGTGGCGCAGATTAACTGATATCCGCGCTGTAATCTTTGGTGACTCCTTGCTATAATCAAGACAAAGAAAGCGAGGACTATGTTTGATACCGACCCCTATGAATTAAAGATGACGACTGCTATCGAGCATTTTGATGAGGAGCTGAAGAAGATTCGCACCGGGCGTGCGCATCCGGGCATGCTTGACAGCGTGCGTGTCGAGGCGTACGGCGCGACGATGCCGCTTAACCAGGTGGCGAATGTGACCGCCCCAGAGGCGCAGTTGCTGCAAATTACGCCGTTTGACCCAAGCAATATTCAAAAAATCAGTGCCGCGATCCGAAATGATCAGAGCCTCGGCTTGAATCCGTCTGATGACGGTCGTGTCATTCGCGTGCCAGTACCAGCGCTAACCGAGGAGCGACGTCGCTCGCTCGTGAAGCTTGCGAGCGAAAAGGTTGAGGAGGCGCGCATCGCGCTACGGACGATTCGTCAGGATGGACTCAAGGACGCGAAGCGCAAAAAAGAAGACAAGGAAATCTCTGAGGATGATTTGAAGGCGGTCGAGAAGGAATTCGATCGGCTCATGGGGCAATACCAAGGCCAGCTCGAGGAAGCGTTTAAGGCGAAAGAAAAGGAAATCCTAACAATCTAATAACGTGCTTTGCGCCAGCGACGTACGCTGGTAGTAGAAGACGAGGAGTGGGTTCATGACGAGTACGACACTACCCCGGCACATTGGTTATATCGTTGATGGCAATCGCCGTTGGGCGCGCGAGCATGGCAAGACGAGCCGAGAGGGGCACTATGCTGGCTATGTGGCGCTCAAGGACGTTGCGTTTGAGACGATTGACCGCGGCGTCCGTTATGTCAGTGGGTATGTGTTTAGTACAGAGAATTGGAGGCGTAGCGACGCAGAGGTGAACGCTATCATGGCCTTGCTGCTTAAGGTGCTCAAGGCGGACTTGCCGCTTTTTATCGCTCGTCGCGTTAGGCTAAGGGTGTTAGGCTCTCGCGATCGTCTGAACACAAAAATTATTGCAGCTATTGACGCGGCAGAGGCAGCTACGAAAGAGTGCAAGGCGGGGCAGATGCTGCTTTGCCTGAATTATGGCGGGCGGCAGGAAATCGTTGATGCGGTGCGTGAAATTGTGCGGTCGGGGCTCGTGCCAGAGAAAGTGACGACGCGGACGATAGAAGAGCACCTCTATGCGCCTGACGTGCCGCCATGCGATCTAATTGTGCGGACAAGTGGTGAGTGGCGGCTGAGTAATTTTATGTTGTGGCGCGCGGCGTATAGCGAGTTGCTGTTTCTTGATAAATTTTGGCCAGACATGACAAAACAAGACGTAACCGCTATACTTGAGGAATATACACGCCGTAATCGCCGATTTGGAGGGTAGATGGAGATTTTTGTTGGGGTAATTGTTGGGTTGATTGCGATCACGATTCTGGTCGTTTTGCATGAGTTGGGGCATGCAGTTGTTGCGCGGCGCAATGGCGTTGTTGTTGAGGAATTCGTGATTGGATTTCCGCCGAAAGCATGGAGTCGACGTCGCAAGGCGAGTTTGCTTGGCGAGAACGTGCTCTATAGTATCAATTGGTTGCCACTGGGCGGGTTTGTGAAGCTTCAGGGTGAGCACGATACCGACAGGAACCCGGGTGATTATGGTATGGCGAGTCTCTGGGCGAAAACGAAGATTTTGCTTGCGGGAGTGTTCGTGAATTGGTTGACGGCGGCGGTGATTTTTACGGTTCTCATGTTGGCTGGCATGCCGCGGATTCTGCCGAACCAGTTTGTGCTTCCGGCGGACATCCAAGTGCACAAAAATCCGGTTACGCTCTCACTCGTTGTAGCGGGCACACCGGCTCAACAGGCGGGGCTGAAGCAGGGCGATCAGATACTAAGCTTCAACGGACAAACCCTCGCCACCGCCGATGATTTGAAGCAACTTGCGGCGCAAAACAGAGGTAAAAAAGTGTCGGTCGTCTATGCGCGAGGTGGCGGTGAACATACAGTGAATGTCACGCTGCGCAGCGATAATACCGACAAGAAGGGGTATTTCGGTGCCGGTTTGACGCAGCAGGAAACATTGCGATCAACATGGTCAGCGCCAATTGTCGGCGTTGGCCTGACGGCACAGCTCACAGGGGCGACGATACAAAGCCTGGGAGACATGGTGGTGAAGGGCGTATCGGGGCTCGTACTGCAGTTTAGCGCAGATGCAAAAACGCGGACGATTGCGCACCAGGATCTCTCGACTGTTGGCGACAATGTCGCGGGACCGGTGGGGTTGTTCGGGGTGATTTTTCCAGAAGTAACAAAAGCAGGTGTTCTCCCCGTCCTGGTCCTGACGGCTGTTATCTCACTAACGCTTGCGGTCATGAATATCTTGCCGCTGCCCGCACTTGACGGAGGTCGGTGGGCGGTGACGGTCTTGTTTCGGCTTATGAAAAAGCCACTCACTGCGGAGCTTGAGGAGAGAATTCATGGCATTGGATTCATGCTGCTAATGGTGCTTATCGTGCTCGTCACGATTGCCGACATAGGAAAGTTCCGATAATGCGCCGGGCAGCCGTGGTGCGATATGGGTGGTGGGTGGCGTTGCCACTCGGTTTACTCGCCATCTTGGTCGTGAGTGGCGCAATCGTTGGTGTTGTGGCGCGGATGTTCGGTCTCAATGAAACGCCAGCGGTAGTGGCAGGGCTCGGCGTGGCGCTCTATGTGCTCGCGTTTACTCTTGTTCAGCTTGCTGAGAGGGGCTTGTTTGGGCACGTCGTCACAAAAAAAGAGCTCGGTATCGACCACTCGATTACGTGGAAAGAACTTGGGCTTGGCGTCGCAGGATTTATCGTATTTCTCGTTGCTTCCATGATTGTGACGGTGCTTGCGAAGGCGATGCTGCCGATGATCGATTGGAATCAAGCGCAGAATGTCGGTTTTTCGACGAATATTTATGGCGTCGACCGGATGCTGGCGTTTCTTTTGCTTGTCGTGATGGCGCCGATTGCCGAGGAGCTACTGTTCCGCGGGTATTTATTTGGTAAGTTGCAAAAGACGAAAATGCCAGTTTGGCTTGCGATCATTGTCGTGAGCGTGGTGTTTGCCGTGATGCATGGGCAAGTGAATGTCGGCATCGTGGTGTTCTTGTTGAGTGTCGTGGCGTGCGGGCTACGATATTATACGAAGAGTATATGGCCGGGCGCGATTGTTCATGGCCTCAACAATCTGTTGACGTTTTACGTGACATTTGTCTGGGCCCTGCATTCGTAATAGCTGGCAAAACGTGTTTTGACGGGGTACAATAGTGGTAATATGCGAATGACACAACTATTTACCAAGACTCTCAAAGATGCGCCAGCTGATGAAGTGGCGAAAAACGCTCAACTGCTTATCCGTGCCGGCTATATCTATAAAGTGATGGCGGGGGTCTACGCTTATACGCCGCTTGGACTGCGCGTCGTCGAGAATATCAAGCAGATCGTCCGCGAGGAAATGAACGCAGTCAACGGCCAAGAGCTGATTATGAGTAGTTTGCAGCGCAAGGAGACGTGGCTGGAAACGGGCCGGTGGAGCGACGAAGTGGTCGATGTGTGGTTTAAATCGAAATTGCAGGACGGTACGGACGTAGGATTCGGCTGGACACACGAGGAGCCAATCGTCGAGATGCTGCGCACCTACCTCAAGAGCTACAAAGATCTACCGATTAGCGTCTATCAGTTCCAGACGAAGTTACGCAATGAACTGCGCGCCAAGAGCGGGATTATGCGCGGCCGGGAATTTATCATGAAAGATATGTATTCGGTGCACGCGACCAAAGAGGACTTAGACGCGTACTACAACCGAGTAATCGAGGCGTACAAGCGGTGCTACGATCGGTTTGGGATTGGTGACGATACGTACGTGACGTTTGCGAGTGGCGGGGCATTTACGAAGTTTAGCCACGAATTTCAAACGATTTGCGATGCGGGTGAGGATTATATCTATTTGCATCGTGGGAAAAATATCGCCATCAATGAGGAGGTGATCGACGATGCCGTGAAAGAACTGGGTGTCGAGCGCAGTGAACTCGAAAAGATCAAGACGGCTGAAGTGGGGAATATTTTTAATTTCGGCACACAGAAGTCGGAGGAGATGAATCTCGTCTTTACTGATCAGTTCGGCAAAGAACAGTTTGCCTATATGGGTAGCTATGGTATCGGCATTACGCGTGTCATGGGGGTGATTGTCGAGAAGTTTGCGGATGACAAGGGGATTGTCTGGCCGGAGAATATTGCGCCATTGAAGGTTTATCTGGTGCGAATAGGGGGCGAGGCGGCTGTAAGAGAGGCGGATGCGCTCTACGATGAATTGACAGCTAAGGGGATCGAGGTGCTTTATGATGATCGCGACGAGCGACCGGGCGCGAAATTCGCCGACAGCGAGCTTATGGGGATTCCATATCGTATCACGGTGAGTGACCGGCTTCTCAAGCAGAAGCAGTACGAATTGACGTCTCGTGTGACTAGCGAAACATCGCTATTGACGCACGAAGAGCTGCTTGCTAAAATAGGCTGAATCAAGGACACTTTCGGAGGGAAATAATACTAATCGAATGATTAGATCCTCTCGTAGGGTCCTCATGATGATGTAAAGGAACTAATGAATATGAAGAAAACATACCAGATTACAGAGGCCGGCCGTAAAGAGCTAGAAGTTGAGCTGGCTGATCTCAAGTCGCGCCGCGGTGAAAT
>CAYSQL010000003.1:7713-28313 GCA_964433265.1 uncultured Candidatus Saccharibacteria bacterium
GCCGTAAAGAGCTAGAAGTTGAGCTGGCTGATCTCAAGTCGCGCCGCGGTGAAATTGCCGAAAAAATTGCTGAGGCGCGAGACTATGGCGATCTTTCGGAAAATGCCGAGTACGATAGTGCTCGTGACGAGCAAGGCGTGGTTGAGACGCGTATTGCTGAGATTGAAGATATCCTCATGAACGCCGAGGAGATTGTCGCGAAGAGCACCGATAAGGTGCATCTTGGCAGTACGGTTGAGCTCAAGAGCGATGCGAAGACTTCGGTCTATACGCTTGTTGGCCCGGTCGAGGCGGATCCGCTTGAGGGCAAGATTAGCGACGAATCGCCAATCGGTGTCGCGCTCATGGGCAAGGCGGTTGGTGAAAAAGTCACGATTACGACGCCTAAGGGCAGTATTACATATTCCGTCGTCGCCATTTCGTAATAAGAGTGATGGTAGCATAGAGACGTCTCGGCGAGGCGTCTTTATTTGTGTCGATAGAATCGTAAGCTAATGTGGCGATGTGTCTGGACGGAAGTTCACAGGACGCAGCGTTCGATACAAGGGGGGAAATATGCTATAATCAGGCTAATTATGGCAACACTCAAAGAACTGCGCGATGAGCGCCTACGAAAATTAGAGGATTTGCGGACGCTTGGCGTCAACCCATACCCGGCGGACGCGCACCGTACGAACACAATCAAAGAGATCACCGACAGCTTTGCTGAGTTTGAGGGCAAGACGGTGACGATTGATGGGCGTTTAATGACGACGCGCAAGTTCGGTAAGCTAGCGTTCTTTGTGCTGCGTGATATGAGTGCGCAGATTCAGCTGTTCATCAAGAGCGATCTGATACAGCCGCTTGACGCCGAGACGTCTCGGCTAGGTATGGAGCAACTAAATCTGCTTGATCCCGGTGACTTTATCGAGGCGACGGGCGCAGTGATTCGGACGAAGACGGGCGAAATGAGCATCGAGGTGCGCGAATTGCGTATTCTGACGAAGTCGCTTCGTGGCATGCCGACCGAGCAGGAAGGGTTTACGAACAAGGAGGAGCGATTGCGCCGTCGTTACGTTGATATGAACGTCAACCGCGATGTGCGCGAACGATTTGTGCGACGGAGTAAATTCTGGAAGGCGACGCGTGCTTTTTTGGATAATCACGGCTTTTATGAGGTGAACGTGCCAGTGCTCGAACATACGACAGGTGGAGCGGACGCCAACCCGTTTGTTACGCATATGGATGCGCTCGACCAGGACTTTTATTTGCGTATTAGCCACGAACTGCCACTCAAGCGCCTCTTGGGGGCGGGATTTGAAAAAGTATATGACCTCGGGCCGCGTTTTCGGAATGAGAACTACTCAGACGAACACCTGCCGGAGCACGTGGCGATGGAATGGTATTGGGCATACGCCAACTGGCAAGACGGGATGAAGTTTATGGAGGAGATGTATAAATATGTTCTCCAGGAAACATTTGGCACGCTGCAGTTCAAGACTGACCAGTTTGAGGTTGATATGAGCGGCGAATGGCAGGTGTGGGACTACGCTACGGTGATAAGAGAACACTATAATATTGATGTATATAACACAACGATTGAGGCGGTGGGTGAGGCGCTCAAGGCGCATAATCTTGAGGTAGAAAAAGAAGATAGTATCCCGCGTGGTATCGACAAATTGTGGAAGAACATTCGCAAGGACGTCGCGGGACCGGTGTGGCTTATTAATACGCCAAAGTTTATTAGCCCGCTTGCGAAGAGTAGTGTCGATAACCCTGATACTGTGCAGCGATTCCAGCCGGTGATTATGGGGAGCGAACTAGGTAACGGGTTTAGTGAGCTTAATGATCCTATCGATCAGTATCAGCGATTTGTCGAGCAGCAGCGCATGCGTGAGGCGGGCGACGAGGAGGCGATGATGCTCGATATTGATTTTGTCGAAATGCTTGAGTATGGCATGCCGCCGGCATGCGGATGGGGTTATAGTGAGCGTGTGTTTTGGATTTTCGAGGGGGTGACCGCCAGAGAAGGTGTGCCATTTCCTCAACTTCGAAGCGGTGTTGACGAAGTGACGAAAAGCCTGTATCCAGAAGCAAACGTATAGTCGTTGTCCGATGACGTAACCCCCTAAAAGCACGAGTGGTATTTTTGCATGTGTCGTGCTACGATGAAGGCATTGTAACGAGGAGGACGAGGTATGAAAAGGAGTGTATTGATTGCCGCAGCTGCTCTGGTCGTCGCTGTGGGGGCGGGTGTGGCGTTTATCCCACAGCGGACGCACGCAGAGGCGCGGTTTTCGTCGGCCGATGCAACGTATATTCGGAAAGATGAAGTGATTGACGGCAGTGCCTATATTGCCGGGAGTACGATTACGGTCGACGGAACAATTAAAGGAGACCTGTATTGTGCCGGTCAGACGGTGACGATTACCGGTACGGTTGATGGCGATATCATTTGCGCAGGACAGAATATCGATGTTTCGGGCCATTCGGGCGGAAGTATGCGGCTTGCTGGACAAACGGTGCGCATGCGTGGCGAGAGCGGAGGAAGCCTATCAGTATTCGCACAGGCGTTTGAGACCGAAAATTCGACGAAAGTCGCAAAAGACCTTAATGGTGCGGCTGGCACAATCCAGCTGTCCGGTAGCTATGGGCGTGATATCGCGATGAGCGGCCAGAACATGACGATTACAGGGGTGGTGGCGCGTGACGTAGCGGGCGATTTCGAGACTCTCAAGATTGATAGTGGTGCGCAGGTATTGGGCAATGTCAGCTACACGAGCGCGACCGATGGCGTGATTGCAGGCAAGGTGGCAGGCAAGGTGTCGCGCACTCCTGTTGATCAGCAGAACCGTGCACAGTCAAATCCGGTCGTCGGCTGGATTGTGATGGCGTTTGTCGCGGTTCTGGGTGGCCTGCTGGCGATTATCATGATTGTCGCAATTATGCCAAAGCGCGTCGGTGAGATGGCAGCGTTGGCTAGAAGGAAGCCGGGCCGTGTCGTGCTATGGGGGCTTGGTCTCGCTTTTGTGATGCCGCCCTTGCTATTGTTCTTGTTGGTCTCTGGTGTTGGTATTGCGCTGGCGATTGTCCTCGGTGCGATGTGGCTGTTACTTGCGCTGACGGCAAGCGCGTTTGTTGCTTATTTTGTCGGTGGGGAGTTATTTAAAAAGGTCCAATCTGCACCGCTGCGAACTCTGCTGGGCGGCGTCATTGTCCTCATTGCCTATGTGATTCCATTTGTAAATGTTCTTGCGTACGCTGTCGTGTCGATTTTTGGCACAGGCATGGCGCTCGCGTATCTCGAGAATAAGAAGGTATTTGAGCGGTAGGGAATGATAGAAGTCAAGCACATCACAAAGACGTACGGCAAGAAAAACAATGCCTTTACAGCGCTTAAGGACGTCGATTTTACGATACCCGATGGCGCGAGCGTCGCAATTGTCGGTAAGTCGGGTAGCGGAAAAAGTACACTGATGCATACGATGAGCGGTCTCGACCGCCCAGAGGTGGGCGAAGTAGTGATTGACGGCAAGAATATTCTGCGGTTCAAGCAAAAGGCGGTCGACGCGTTTCGTAGCGAACAGATGAGCTTCATTTTTCAGAGCTTTTTCGTGCAGGGTAATGAAAGCTGCTACAACAACGTGAGTTTGCCGCTTGAGATTGCTGGCGTGCCGATGCGGAGGCGCCGGACGAAAATTATGGATGCGCTGAAGGCTGTGGGGCTAGAGAATAAGGCGAAGTCTCGGGCGCGTGATCTATCTGGCGGGCAAAAGCAACGGCTCGCAGTGGCTCGGGCAATCGTCAATCGGCCACAGATTCTGTTTGCCGATGAGCCGACAGGCAATCTTGACAGTGTGACGGGCGCGCAGGTAGAGAATTTGCTCTTCAGCTACAACAAAAATCGCGGCGCGACGCTCATCGTGGTGACGCATGATTTGGATCTAGCAAAAAAATGCGACATGCAGATTATTATCAAGGACGGTAGGTTTCAGGAAATTTTAGGAGGTAGACAGGTATGAGGCGACTTGATATCGTCCGGCGCGCTGGACGCAACCTCAATCAGGCAAAGGTGCGCACGCTTTTGACGAGTCTCGCGATTGCTGTCGGGGCATTTACGCTGACGCTGAGTTTGGCGGCAGGGAATGGCGCGCGTGATTATGCGGATAAATTGCTCAAGAATAACATTGATCCGCAGGCGCTCTTTATCACCAAGGATGAATCGGTTACTTCTGGTCGTGGTGGTAATACAGGGTTGCGGGAGTATTCGGACAATTCGGTAACTGGCTATCGCGCTGGTAGTACGGTTCAGATGCTAACAAAGAATGATATTGCGAAAATCGAGGCACGAAGTGATCTGACGCAGGTGGTGCCAATCTATGGGCTGAGCCCGACGTACGTACAGTTCCAGGGGGTTGATAAAAAATATAGTGCACCAGTCTCGTATTACGACGCGACGATCACAAACGAAGCACTCGCCGGAAACGTGCCGAAGCCTGGCCAACAAATTGACGATAGTCAAGTGGTGGTGCCAGAGGAGTTCGCGGCCCAGCTCGGCATCAAGCCGGCCGACTTCATTGGCCGACAGGTCATGGTGACGTTTACCCGTGCGGCGCAGTCGCCGACGAGTGAGCAAATCCAGCAGGCGTTTCTCGCGGACGGCCAAGAGGCGGTGGCGAATCTCGTGAAGCCCGAGACGAAAACGTATACCTTTACCGTGTCGGCGGTAGTAAAGAAGTCGTCACTCGCGCTGGCATCGACTCCTCAGCTACACATTTCGACGAATGCGGTGCGGATAGCGAACGATTTTGCTGAGGGTAGTTCGGCGACGGCTGGCCAGGTGGTTGGCGTGACGGCAATCGCTAAAGGGGACCCAGAGGTGGTGAAGCAGGCGATTAAGAAGGCGTATGGCTTCAGTGTCCAGACGGCGAAAGATTTGCAAAACGTCTTGTTCACGTTTGTCGGAATCCTGCAGGGTATCGTCGCTGGTTTTGCGGTACTCGCTCTCATCGCGAGCGTGTTTGGCATTGTTAATACGCAGTACATATCTGTCCTGGAGCGCACGAGTCAAATTGGACTCATGAAGGCGCTTGGCATGCGTCGACGCGATATCGCTAAGCTATTCCGTTACGAGGCGGCGTGGATTGGTTTTTTGGGTGGCGTGATTGGCGCGGCGCTGGCGACGGCGGCTGGGGTGGCGCTCAATCCAGTTATTACAAAGCAGCTGAGTCTCGGTGATGGTAATTATTTGCTCGTCTTCTCGTGGTGGCAAACGATCGTGCTTATCTGCTCGCTCATGGTGATTGCTGTCGTCGCCGGCTGGTTTCCAGCGAGAAAAGCCGCTCGGCTTGATCCAATCGAAGCGTTACGTACCGAGTAATCCAATAGAGAAGTGGTACAATATAGGCATGTTAGATATTCGCTTTATTCGGGAGAATGCCGCACGAGTCCAAGAGGCGGCGACACAAAAGGGCTATACGGTGAGTATCGTCGAGCTGCTAGAACTGGATGAACAGCGCCGCGAGACACAACAAAAGGCCGATGAATTGCGTACGCGGCGTAATGAGCTTTCGAGCCAGATGAAAGGTGGCAAACCATCGCCAGAGCTCGTGAGTGAGGGTAAGCGTCTGAAGACTGAGATTGCTGAAGTCGAGGAACGCTTGCGTGTGGTCGACGAATCCTTTACGCGGTTGCTCAAAAAAGTGCCAAACATGCCCGCAAGTGATGTGCCAATCGGTGCGAGTGAAGACGAGAATCTCGTCGCAAAAGAGGTCGGCACGCCGACGGTGTTTGATTTTACGCCAAAAAATCACGCCGAAATCGCGACGGCGAAAGGATGGCTCGATAAGGAGCGCGCCGCTAAAGTAGCAGGGAGTCGTTTTGCGTATATCATGGGGAGCATGGTGAAACTTGAGCTTGCGGTCGAGCATTTCGTCATCGATCAATTGACGAACGAGGAGACGCTTGTCAAAATTAGCCGTGACGCGGGTCTTGCGGTGAGTGTGAGGCCATTTATCCCTGTTTTGCCCCCACTGATGATTAAGACCGAGTCGTATGATCAGATGGACCGGCTAGAGCCACAAGACGATCGCTATAAGATTGAGGGCGAGGAGCTGTGGCTGCAGGGAAGCGCTGAGCACGTCCTCGGGAGTATGCATGCGGGTGAAATTTTTGAGGAGCAAGAACTCCCCCTACGCTACCTCGGTTTTGCAACCAGTTTTCGCAAGGAGGCGGGGACGTACGGCAAGGATATGGAAGGTATTATCCGCATGCACCAGTTTGATAAGCTGGAGATGGAAAGCTTCACGCTGGCCGAGGACGGCCCCAACGAGCATTTGCTCTTTGTCGCGATTCAAGAATACTTGCTGGGCCAACTTGGCTTGCCGTATCGCGTCATCCAGAAATGCACCGCCGACATTGGCAAGCCAGACGCGCGTGGAATTGATATGGAGACGTGGTTGCCGGGGCAGGGAAAATATCGTGAGACGCATACGGCTGACTATATGACCGACTATCAGTCGCGCCGTCTCCAGACGCGCGTGCGAAAAGATGGTGATCTGCAACTCGTCCATACAAACGACGCGACAGCATTTGCACTCGGTCGTATCATGGTGGCAATTATTGAGAATTACCAGACGGCCGATGGTGATGTCGTCATCCCGACGGTGCTGCGCCCGTACATGGGCGGCTGCGAGAAGATTTAGGAGGTTTGGTGTGGGCAGACGGACGCGAAAAATAACACAAGTTGGCTATGCATCGATCGCGAAGCCGCTCCTTTTTAAGCAGTTGCCCGACACGGTACATCATCGGCTGATTCAAGTTGGTCGAGTCGTGCAACGTATACCGGCGGTTAATCAGGCGCCACGCCTATGGTCATACCAATCGACGCGGCTCGAGACGACGGTAGCGGGCGTGCGATTTCGCAATCCAATCGGTCTTTCGGCGGGATTCGATAAAAATGTTGAGATGGCGCCAATCATGCGCGGGGTCGGATTTGGTTTCATGACGGGCGGATCGGTGACGGCGCACCCGTGCGTTGGTAATCCGCGGCCATGGTTTCACCGCTTGCCAAAATCACATTCACTCGTCGTGCATGCCGGCCTTCCCAATCAAGGCATCGAGCGTGTTGTGAGGCGTATTAGCGCATATCCTCGCCGGTTATTTGTCGACTTTCCGCTCTCCGTCTCGGTCGCGAAGACGAATGCCAAGGAGACGGTGAGCGATGGCGAGGCGATTGATGATTACTGTACGAGCCTCCGACGCCTGAAAGAGACGGATGCCGGTCAGTTGTATGAGGTCAATATCTCATGTCCAAACACCTACGGCGGGCAGCCATTCACATCGCCAGAACGTCTTGACGCACTGCTGACAATGATTGATCAACTGCATCTGGAAAAGCCATTGTTTGTGAAGATGCCAATCAGTTTGGCGTGGAAGGAATTTCGCGCGCTGCTTGAGGTGATTATTCGCCACCGTGTCCAGGGGGTCTCGATCGGTAACCTACTCCATACGCGGGATAAAACGGCGTTAAAGGACGACTTGCCAGACTCGGTTCAGGGCAATTTGAGTGGGGAGCCGACGCGCACTATCTCGACGGAGTTGATTCGCCGGACGTATCGCGCGTATGGCGACAAATTGGCGATTATTGGTATCGGTGGCGTATTTACGGCCGAGGACGCATTTGAAAAGATCCAAGCGGGTGCGAGCCTTGTCGCACTCATAACAGGCATGATATTCGAAGGTCCGCAGGTGGTGGGCGATATCAACGCGGGACTTGAGCGGCTTCTCGATGAGCATGGTTTTGAGTCGATTGCCGAAGCTGTCGGCACAGCGGCAAAAAAGTAGTATACTAGAAGTACAGTATCGGTTAAACGAAAGGGGGTCAGCTATGATCACACAAGTCGAAATAACCGGAGTCGGCAGTCTTACGCTCGACGACACTACGAAGAAGTATATCAAGAAGAAGATTGGCATGCTCGACCGGCTTGCCACGCGACACGCGCGCAAGAGTATGCGTGCCGAAGTAAAAGTGGCGCAGGTAAATCGAGACCGTGGCAACAAATATGAGGTCGAGGTCATTCTTGTCATTCCCGACAAGCAGTTGACGGCCAAAGATTCCACGATGAATATTCTCGCAGCGACGGATATCGTCGAAGCAAAACTTGCGACGCAACTCAAGAAATATAAGGAAGACAGCATTAGCCATATCGGTCGGCGGGGTGTGCTTGGTCGTTTCAAGCGCAGTTACGCTCGCGAAGCGGCCTAAATTCGCCCGTTTTACTCTTTAAACCCTCGCGCATACGGCGTATAATAGACGTAGTTTTTTCTGATATTTCCTAACACAGCAAGAGGGTTTTACATGGTGAATCAACAAAAAGCGCTGACAAAGATTTTCGGCGATCCGCAAAAGAAAATTTTGAAGCGACTGCAGAAAAAAGTCGATCAAATTAACGCGCTCGCACCGAAGTACGAGAAAATGAGCAAAAAAGAACTTCGCGAACAGACGGATGTACTCAAAAAGAAGCTTACTAAAAAGGGTGTGACGCTCGATACGATTCTCCCAGATGCCTTCGCGCTGGTGCGTGAAATGAGCTACCGGGTAGTAGGCATGCGTCATTTCGACGTGCAGCTGATTGGCGGCATGGTCCTACACGAGGGGAATATCGCTGAGCTGAAAACTGGTGAAGGAAAGACTCTGATGGCGACGCTTGCCGCCTCGCTCAATGCGCTTGAGGGCAAGGGTGTGCATGTGGTAACGGTGAATGACTATTTGGCGCAGCGCGATGCGGGCTGGATGGGTGAAATTTATCATGCACTTGGCCTCTCGACCGGCGTTATTATCAATGAGGCGTCGTTCGTGTACGATGGTGATTACGTGAACGAGAATCACACCGATTCGCGTATGCAGCGCCTTCGTCCGGTGACGCGCAAAGAGGCGTACGCGGCCGACATTACGTACGGCACGAACAATGAGTTCGGTTTCGATTATTTGCGCGACAACATGGTGAATGAAGCGGAATTGATTCGCCAGCGCGCACTGAACTTTGCGATCGTCGACGAAGCCGACTCTATCTTGATTGACGAAGCGCGGACGCCGCTGATTATATCGGCGCCAGCTGCTGAGAACCCCGACGCGTATTACCAATTTGCGCGCGTTGCGGCGAAACTTGTACCAGAGGATTATATCCTCGACGAAAAGCGTCGTAGCGTGGCGCTCACCGATGAGGGCGTTGAGAAGGTGCAAAAAATGCTTGGTCTCAAGAATCTCTATACACCAGAGAATGTCCGTAGCGTGTATCACGTCGATCAGGCATTGCGCGCACAGACACTGTTTCATCGGGACAAAGATTATGTCGTCACGAATGCTGGCGAGGTGATTATCGTTGACGAGCACACGGGGCGCCTCAAGCAAGGCAATCGCTATAACGAGGGGCTGCATCAGGCAATCGAGGCGAAGGAGGGCGTGCCGGTGCTGCAAGAGAGCATGACGCTTGCAACGATTTCATTTCAGAATTATTTCCGACTGTATACGAAATTGTCGGGCATGACTGGTACCGCCTTTACCGAGGCTGAGGAGTTCCAGCAGATTTATTCGCTCGACGTTGTCGTCGTGCCGCCGAACCGGAAAATTACTCGCGTGGATCATGAGGATCTGATTTACAAGACCGAGAAGGCGAAAATCAAGGCCGTCGCCGAGGCGATCAAAGAATATCATAAACAAGGCCGGCCGGTGCTCGTTGGTTCTGGCTCGATTGCTAAGAACGAATTAATCGCGGAATATCTCGATAAAGAAGGTATTAAGTACGAATTGCTCAACGCCAAAAACAATGAGCGCGAAGCGGCTATCGTCGAGAAGGCGGGTGAAAAAGGTGCGATTACGCTTGCAACCAATATCGCTGGCCGTGGTACTGATATCAAGTTGGGCGAAGGGGTGAAGGAATTGGGTGGTCTCGTCGTGATCGGCTCGGAGCGCCACGAATCGCGTCGTATCGATAACCAGTTGCGCGGTCGCGGGGGGCGCCAGGGCGATCCAGGCGATACGCAGTTTTATGTGTCGACTGAGGATGATTTGATGCGTATTTTCCAGGGGGAGCGTATCGCGACACTCATGGACCGACTTGGCGTTGACGAAGACACTCCTATCCAGGCGCGCCCAGTGTCAAAAACGCTCGAAGCGGCGCAAAAACGCGTCGAGGGCTATAATTTTGATACTCGCAAAGATGTCGTTCAGTATGACAACGTCATTAATCGCCATCGCAAAGTCGTCTACACGATGCGACGCAGGATTCTTGATGGCGATAACATCAAGCCGGAAATTCAGCGCCTGCTGAAAGAAAAAATCGCAGAGCTGACGGTTGTTCCCGCAAAAAATAACGCTAAGTTCAAAGAAGAATTCGAAGCAGTTATCCCCCTTGATGACGCAGTGCTGACCTCGCTTGGTGCCGAGAAGAAGGATAAGCTTCGTCGCGAGCGAGCGCTTGACGCCGCACAGCGCCTGTATCACACGAAGGAAAAAGAGCTCGGAACGGAGCTGATTCGTAGTATTGAGCGTGAGGTATACCTCCAGGTGCTTGATACGCTCTGGATGCAGCACCTCGAGAATATGCAGCATTTACGCGAGGGGATTCACTGGCGAAGCGTCGGGCAGCGTGATCCGCTTGTCGAGTACCGTAGTGAGTCACAGAAATTGTTCGATAGTTTGCAAGCGTCACTGCGCGACGAGGTGTTGCGTGCGATTTACCACGTTCACAAGACTGATGCCGTTGCGGCTGAGTCGCGCGATGAGGAATATGATACGGAGCTCACGAAGCTTGCCGAGAATGCCGTTGAGACCGGCGTGAACGAAATTACGGGTGGCGAGCAAAATCGCGACCATGATTTCGATGGTAAGACACAAAAAGCCAAGACATCGAGCGACGCGAATCAACAGCGTAACGCAGCGCGCAAAAAAAAGAAGGCGCAACGCCAAAATCGGAAGAAGAGTCGATAACTATGAAGCACACCACCACTGAAGTTCGCCTAAAGAATGGCGCGCGCGGGCTATTGATTGACGTGCCTGGCGCTACTGTCATGAGCTTTCAATTCCAGTTTCGTGCTGGTAACCGCTACGTCAAAAGTAAAGAGGTATATGAGACGGCGCATATCATGGAACACATGGCATTCGGCGAGAACGCGCAGTTCAAAAGTGAGCACGCCTACGAGGCGGAATTCACAAAGAATGGCGCCTACCACAATGCCTATACGAGTGATCTCTCGATGGTCTATGTGGCCGATTGTGCCGACTTTGAGTGGGACCGCATCCTGGCGTTACAACAAGTGGCAATTTGTCAGCCGAAGTTTAATCAGACAGAGCTCGACGCCGAAAAGGGCAATGTCAAAAGCGAGCTGACTGGCTACCTCAATAATCACAACCGGGTGCTTTGGCCAAAAATCCAACAGTTGCTTGGTGAGGATGTGTTGACCTATTGGCAGCGACTACAAACGCTTGGCAACGTAAAACTGAAGGATATTCGCGACCATCATCGACGAACACACACAAGCGACAACATGCGCTTCGTGATTGCTGGCAAACTTGAGGGGCGTAGGGCGCAAATTCAGCGCACGCTTGAAGAGTGGGAATTGCCGCGCGGTGAGCGGTTCGAGGTGCCAAAAGACGAGCTATCGAGCAGCAACCCGACCTTGATTCGTCGCAAAGAGGCGTCGAATCTCACGTTTGGGTGGTCGATGACTCTGCCGCGCGAGCTTACAGACGAGGAGGCTGAGGCGATGAGTTGTCTCGACCAGATTTTAACCGGCACGCTCCATTCGCGTATTTATGGAGCGGCGCGCAAGAAAGGTCTGGCGTATAACATTTTCAGCGACACCTCAGTGGGCTTTCATGATTCCTCGTGGGATTTTGGTGGCCAAGTTAACCTGGAGACGTCGGGCGAACTCTTTGACATTATCGTGCGCGAGGTCAAGGCCGTCATGGAAGGTAAACTGACCGAGGAAGAAATCGACGCAGCAAAGTCATATGCGCTCGGGCGCCATCAGATGGGCGCGCAAACGGTGGCACAAATCAGTAATTTCTACTCAGGGCGTTATATGGGGGATGGATTCGTTAAAAATTACGAAAAAGTACCCGAAGCAATCCGAGGCATCACGCGTGAACGTATCTTAGCGACGGCACGCGAATTCATCGCGCATAACGCGTGGGTGCTTGCCGGAGTGAGTAGCGGTGATAAGAGTGACATCGTCGCGTTAAATGCGAAACTCGAGGCGGTTTTTGACCATCAGGAGCAGCGATGAATATAGCCATCGCAGGGTATGGTGTTGAGGGCGAGGCGAATTATCGGTATTTTCGACACTTAGGCGACGTGACAATCGTCGACGAACGGAGCACGCCAAAGGCCGAGCTTCCGCAGGGCGCTCCGACGCTACTTGGACCGGGGGTTTTTGACCGATTGCAGGGCTTCGACATGGTGGTTCGCACGGCGGGATTGGCGCCGCGAAAAATCACGACCGACGGTAAGATTTGGTCGGCAACAAATGAATTTTTCGCGAAATGCCCAGCGCCAATCATCGGCGTGACAGGCACAAAAGGCAAGGGCACGACGGCAAGCCTCATTGCCTCTATCCTTCGCGCCGCAGGGAGAACCGTGCATTTAGTGGGTAATATCGGGACGCCAGCGCTTGACGCTCTACCGCAGATTACGGCGAGCGATATTGTGGTGTATGAACTGAGCAGTTTTCAGCTTTGGGACCTCGAGCGCAGTCCGCATGTGGCAATCGTCTTGCTGATTGAGTCCGACCATCTTGATGTCCATCAGAACTTCGAGGAATATGTCGAAGCAAAAGCCAACATTCGTCGCCACCAAACCAGTGCCGATGCGTGTTTTTATCATCCGACTAATACTTTTTCGGAGCGGATCGCGCATAGTGCGACGCCGTTGACGGCCGCGCGTCGCTACGGAGTGCGTGATGATGGCGCGGTGTACGTCGAGAACAGTTGGTTTATGCGTGAGGGGCGGCGGCTTTGCCAAACGAATGAGTTGCAAATTGCTGGCACGTACAACCTCGAAAACGCCTGTGCGGCTATTTCTGCGGCATTGCTCTATACAGACGATAGAGCGGCTATTGCATCTGGTCTCCGATCGTTTCCCGGTTTGCCGCATCGCCTGAAATTTATTGCCGAGGTGAATGGCGTCAAGTATTATGACAATAGTATTGGTACGACGCCTGGATCGGCAATCGCGACGCTCCATAGCTTTATGGAGCCAATGATTATTCTGCTTGGCGGCTCGGATAAGGGCGCGGATTATGGCGCGTTGCTCGAAACCGCTCGCGACACGGATACGACGATTATCGGCATGGGGCAGACGGGGCGCGGTATTGTCGATCTCGCGCGTCAGGACTTCGGCATGGACGGACGGGCGCGCTATCTCGAAGGGCGAATGGATAGTATTATCCCTACTGTTGCCCAGCAAGCCAAGGCAGGCTCGGTGGTCGTTCTGAGTCCAGCGTGCGCAAGTTTCGATCAATATGCCAGTTACAGCGACCGTGGTGACCAATTCATTAAAGCAGTGGAGGATTTGCGGCGTGCACAACGGAATAGGTAAGGGTGACCGAGCGATTGAACGCGCAGCATCGTCGAGTGATATCCTCGTGCTGGCGTTGACGTTCGTGTCCTTTTTTCTACTATCGAGCCTCTACTTCGTGATGACGTATTTGATTAACCATATCTCTTCGGATACAACAGCCTTTGATTTGGTCCTTGGGTCATTTGGCGCGCTTGCGAGTGGGTTCTTCGTGTTCGCGTCACTTTTGATCGTCGGTATGTTCCTCGTTCGCATGCAGCGCCAGGCGATGCTTGGTAACTCGCTACAAGTTGAGTATAGCGACTACGCATGGCTTCGTGACTGGGCGAACGAAGTGGCGGCCGATCTTAAAATGCCGCGCGTCGAGGTGTTCGTCACGCAGGACCCCTCTATCAATGCCTACGCGTTTGGTTTCGTGAAGCCCTACTGTATCGTGTTGCATTCTGGCTCGATTCGCTATCTGACACACGACGAATTACGGGTCGTCGTTGTGCATGAGATGGCGCATATAAAGTATTGGCATACGCACGCATCAATCTACCTGCAACCATTTTTGGCGCTTCCAGTGATTGGTTCGGTGACGGGGTGGTTAGCGGGATTTTGGCAACGGCGAGCCGAGCTTACGGCTGATCGTCTGGCGCTTATGTATTTTGAGGACGCCGAGCTCGTGAAGGCCTCATTGATCAAGGTACATGTCGGGCCCGATGTTGCGCAATCGATGAACCAAACAGCGCGAGACTGGTTGCAGTATACGGCCGAGCGCCCGATGAACCGTTTGGCGCAAACTTTTAGCTCGCACCCGTTCCTTGTCCGGCGTCTCAGCCATATTGACCATTGGAAGCACGTCGTCGAGCCGGTAAGCACGGTGGGGCAATAGAGGGGACTATGCAACCATTAAAAAAACGCGTTGCCCTCCTCCTCGAGAAAATCGAAGACGCCTATGAAAAGTGTACGATTGATGCGAAGGTCGAAGAGTTGGCGCGGATTGACGCGCAGCTGGCAGATGGAAACGTGTGGGTGAATGTCGAGCGCGCCCAAATGCTCTCGAAGCAGTCGGCATCGTTGCGCGAGCAGATCGAGCCGTGGCAGATTCTGCGTTCGCAGACGGCGGATATCCAAGAGCTTATGGAGCTTGGCGACGACTCACTGATTGGCGAGTTTGAGCAACAGATCGCCGCTCTCGAAGACGAGTATGCCGAGCGTCGCAAAGATTTATTGTTCGCTGGGGAGTTTGACAATCATGCGGCAATCTTGAAATTGTCGTCTGGCGCTGGTGGAACGGATGCACAAGATTGGACGGAGATGTTGGAGCGGATGTACCTACGCTGGGCGGAAAAACACGCGATGCACACCGAACTGATTGAGCGTAATGCTGGCGAAGAAGCCGGTATCAAAAGCGCGACCTATAGCGTCAGCGGCCCGTTTGCTTATGGCAAACTAAAAAGCGAGCATGGCGTTCACCGGCTCGTTCGCCTCAGCCCGTTCAATAGTGACAATTTGCGCCAGACGAGCTTCGCGCTTGTCGAGATCATGCCAGAAATCGACGCGCCCGAAGAGGTGACAATCGATGAGAAAGATCTGAAAATCGACGTCTATCGCAGCGGTGGGCATGGTGGCCAGAGTGTCAACACGACCGACAGCGCTGTGCGCATTACTCACCTCCCAACAGGGACGGTTGTCGCGATTCAAAACGAACGCAGCCAATTACAGAACAAAGAGACGGCTCTTAAGATTTTGCGCTCCAAACTGGCTAAAATGCAGCTTGACCAACACGCTGAGACGTTGGCAGATCTTCGTGCTGGAGAATCGGCAAGTTGGGGAAATCAAATCCGCAACTACGTTCTTCACCCCTATACACTCGTGAAAGACACACGTACGAAGCACGAAGATCGCGATACGCAGGGGGTACTCGACGGTAAGATCGATGGTTTCATCGAAAGTTATTTACTGGCAAATGAAGCCTCCTAGTATTTCAGCCTGCGTTATCATAGAGAGACAACAAAGGAGGTGCTGGCATTTAGCAATATCCAGATGCAGTATCAGCGACGCGCCGATCTCATGCTGCCTCGTCAGTACTTTGCTTTCTTGCCGTTGGTGGCTGGTAGCGGGTCGAAGACGATTATGCTATAATCGGAGCTGATGATTCTGTTAGATAGGGTAACAAAAACATACGGTAAAGATGCGAAGCCGGCGCTCAATCGCGTCAGCCTCCATGTTGAGCCAAATGAATTTGTGATTATCGTCGGTACGAGCGGAGCAGGGAAGTCGACACTGCTCAGTCTGCTCACGCGGGCAGAAAAACCAACCAGCGGTAAAATTGTCGTTGGTGGTATCGATTACGATACACTAAAAGACAAGCATATCCCGTTGCTGCGGCGAAAAATCGGTGTCGTGTTCCAGGATTTCAAATTATTACCACAGCGCACGGTATTCGAAAACGTCGCATTCGCGCTCGAGATTGCTGGCATGACCAACCGCGAAATTCGCGCGACCGTCCCAAAAGTTATCGAGCTCGTCGGACTCAAGGGCAAGGAAAAAAGTTTTCCGCATCAACTCTCTGGTGGTGAGCGCCAGCGCGTCGCCATCGCTCGTGCGGTCGTGCGCCAGCCAAAAATCCTCATTGCCGACGAGCCAACTGGCAACCTCGACCCTAAACACAGTTGGGACATCGTTCGTCTGCTGGAAAAGATCAACAACTACGGGACAACCGTCCTCCTGACGACGCACAACGTCGAAATCGTCAACCGTTTAAAGCGTCGTGTTATCACGATCGACCACGGAAAAATCGTCTCTGATCAGGCGCAGGGGAGTTATCGACAATGACCAAGGACAAAAACGCCAAGGCATTCGCCCAGCAAAAACGTTTCCGACGCCAATGGCTGACGTTTCTCAGGATGTGTCGCTATGGGGTGAGCAATTTTAGTCGCAACGCGTGGTTGACCGTTGCGGCGACCGCAGTTATGACGATCACGCTCCTCATCATCTTCGTGACCGTCGCCGCGCAAAATGTCCTATCGCACACGGTGCAGCAGATAGGCGAGAGCGTTGATATGTCAATTTATCTCAAGGGCGATACGCCGGATGCCGAGGCAAATAAAATCGCCAGACGACTACGCGCTTTGCCGAATGTTTCAAAAGTAGTTTATAGCAACGCCGACCAGAACCGTCGGGACTTCATCGAGCAGAACAAGGGCGATACGGCGACGATGGACGCTATTGGCAACGCGACAAACCAATTCTTTAGCACGCTTCGAATTAGCCTGAAAGATATTAATGACACCTCAGAACTCGACGCGTTTATCAAGCAGGACTCCGGTGTGAAAAAATATATCGACCCCGAGCACAAACCTTCATTTGCAGGTACAAGGCGTGATGCGATCAAGTCCATTGCTGGTGCGACGAATTTTGCGCAGAAACTTGGTGTCTTTGCAAGTATCATCTTTGTCGCGATCTCCTCGCTGATCGTCTTCAATACTATTCGCATGGCAATCTTCAACCGCCGCGAAGAAATCGACATGATGAAGCTTATCGGTGCCGAAAAAAGCTTCATTCGTGGGCCGTTCGTCGTCGAGGCAATTGTGTATGGATTGATTGCTGGTGTTCTTTCCTCTGGTCTAGGGATTCTCACCCTCAAGCTTGCCGAGCCGAAGCTGAGTGAGTACGGCGTGGCGGTTCGACCAACTATTGACTTTTTGACAACATATTCGCCATTTTTGGTACTTGCGATGATTCTGCTCGGCGCATTTGTTGGTGCCGTCTCGTCACTCCTTGCCACCCGGCGTTATCTCAAGATCTAGACTTAACTAATCGGTCTGAAATATTGACAGGAGGGAATTGCTTATGCTAAAATGAAGAGTAATGAAACAACGGTCCACCACACCAGTTTCGGTAAAGGGTATCGTGACGAAATCGATGATCGTCGCGAGCGCTGTTGTGATGGTACTGGCGGCTCCGGCGGCCATATATAAACAGGCGAACGCTGATGTATATGATGATCAGATGAGCGCACTGCGTCAACAGATGTCTCAGTATCAGACGCAAGTTGACGCGCTAAACAAAGAGGCCAATTCGCTACAGGCCGAACTAGACAATATCACACAGCAAAAGAATGCGATTATTGCGCAAATCAACCTGAGCCAACAACAGTATGACGCATTGCAGGCACAAATCAATGATACTCAACAGAAGATTGCTGAGAATAAGGCGGTGCTTGGCAAGGTAATTGTCGACATTTATGCGAATGATGAAGTAAGCCCTATTGAGATGCTTGCAAGTAGCAAAAATATCGGGGACTTTGTCGATAAACAAGAGTACAGATCTTCGATGCGTTCAAGCTTGAATGAAAAGATCAAGAGTATCAAAGCACTAGAGCAAAAGCTTGAGCGGAGCAAGTCGGAGATTACGGCTGTCATGGAGCAGCAAAAGGGTCAGAAAGCAGACTTAGCAGCAAAGGAGAGCCGACAGGCAGACCTCGTTGCGAAGACGCGCGGTGATGAAGCGGCCTATCAGCAACTGGTCAGTAGCGCGCAGTCGCAAATGGAGAGTTATGCTGCGCAGCAGCGGGCGTACTACGCCTCATTACAGACACAGAGTGGCGGAAGCGGCGTTGACGGTGGCGTCGTTGGTAGCTTTGTCTATGCAAACTGGAGCGGGAATAGGGGTTGTGGCGGTGATGGATACCCTTACTGTGGCGCCCAAGACTCGTATGGCGATCCGTGGGCCCTTCTAAACCGAGAATGTGTTAGCTACGCTGCGTGGCGTATTGATCGCGTGTATGGCCGAAAGGTTGTACCATTCAACTGGAATGGTACGCCGCACGGCTTCGCCTATGAGTGGCTCGACTACGCAAAGGGCGCAACACGGACGTACGATCCACAGCCGGGAGACGCTGTCGTTTTGCCTCCCTCTGGGTCATTTGCTCCCGTAGGGCACCTCATGGTCGTTGAAAGCGCGAGCGGTGACTGGGTCCATGTTAGCCAGTATAACTTCTTTGGAACGGGTGAGTATAGCACGATGGACATCAAGAAGTCGGGCGTCGTTTTCCTACGTTTTCCGAGTAAGTAGCTGTTGGTCTCGCGGCGTATACGATTTTCAGGTATAAAATACGACACTTTATAACGCGCATCAAATCCGATGTGCGTTATAATCATAAGAGCAATAAATAGGGAGTGATACCGCGTGTCCGAAATACAGCCTGAACAAAAACCTGTTGTTCTCGACGAAAAACCAACGAAAATACCAAGCAAAAGCGTTTCGAAGACAACATTTTTTTATTCGCTGGTGCTCGTGATGCTTGTTGCGTTCATTGCGGGAACGCGCAGCGACCAGCTTATCGCGGCGGTAGCCCCGGTGTTTGGCGTCAAAACAACCGCCGAATCGCTCGACCTCAGCGCGGTACAGACGACCTTTCGCCAGCTCAAGACAAACTTTGATGGTACGCTCGACACTCAGGCGTTGATTGACGGCGCGAGTCGTGGACTCGTGGCGGCAGCGGGTGATCGTTATACGGTGTTCATGGACAAAAAAGAAACCCAAGACTTCGAAAAAGAACTTTCTGGCGAAGTGAGTGGTATCGGCGCGGAAATCGGCGTGCGTAGTGGTGAGCCGACGATTTTGCGGGTTATCAACGATGCTCCAGCTCAAAAAATCGGTCTCGAGGCGGGCGATACGCTTATTGCTGTGAACGGTGAGTCCATGCAGGGCGCGACTGCTGACACGGCGGCGCAGAAGATTCGTGGCGACGAGGGTACTTCGGTGAAGGTAACAATCAAGCGCGGGCATGAGGTAAAGGACTTTACTATCACACGGGCAAAAATCAGCGATCCAAGCGTGCGTTCACGCGTTCAGGATGGCGTGGGTATTATGACGATTTCACGGTTTGACTCTGATACAGGAGGCTTGGCGCGCAAGGCGGCGCAGGATTTTGTGAGTCAAGGCGTCCATGGCGTGATTGTCGATCTTCGCGATAATGGCGGCGGCTATCTCGACGCAGCGCGTGATGTGTCGAGCATCTGGCTAAAGAGCCAGTTGGTCGTGACGGAAAAGACTGGCGGCAAGGTGACGCAATCGTATCAATCGGACGCCGACCCAGTGCTTGCTGGCGTCAAGACGATTGTATTGGTGAATGGCGGGAGCGCGAGTGCGAGCGAGATTGTTTCGGGTGCGTTGCAGGACCACAAGGTGGCGACCCTACTCGGCGAAAAAACGTTCGGTAAGGGGACGGTCCAAAAACTAATTCCATTTGCCAACGGTACACAGCTCAAGGTGACCGTCGCGCGCTGGTACACACCGAACGGCAAAAATATCACTAAAGAAGGCATTACGCCTGATACGATTGTCCAACTGACGGCGGCGGACACGGACGCAGGCAAGGATCCGCAACTCGATGCGGCCCTAGGTCAGCTATCACAAAAATAGCCTTACGCGCCAAAGGCACTTGTGCTTTTGCTAGGCGTTGGGGTAGTATAGGGGGTATATGGATAGAAAAAAGATTTTACTTGTAGAAGACGACGTAGCGCTTGCCTCGGTGTATCGCTCCCGACTCGAGCTCGAAGGGTTTGAGGTAAGTGAGGTGAATAATGGCGAAGACGCGCTTTCAGCAGCAGTTGATTTTAAGCCCGACCTCATCCTGCTCGATGCGATGATGCCAAAAATCAGTGGTTTCGATGTGCTCGATATCCTGCGCAACACGCCAGCCACGACGAATGTTCGCGTCATCATGCTGACTGCGCTGAGCCAGCCAAAAGACAAGGAGCGCGCCGAGCAACTTGGTGTCGATGATTACCTCGTCAAATCGCAAGTGGTTATCGGAGATGTGGTTGATCGCGTCAAGTTCCATCTTGGCGCCGACCAAGAACAACCCTCGTAGGGTGGCGGACGTGCTGGCGCTAGGCGTCGTCATGCCACGTCCGTTTTATGGCTGCTTCAAGAGGACGCTGGAGGTGGGTATTGTAGTTGTTTTGGACAAGCGCCTCTGCACGATTGAGGAAAAGCGGGTGTCTAAATACAAAAAGATGCCTATGAGGCATCTTTTTACGTAGCGTG
>CAYSQL010000004.1:0-2595 GCA_964433265.1 uncultured Candidatus Saccharibacteria bacterium
CGATAATGTCGAGTTAGCGAGCTGGAATCGCCCCCGCACGAGCGAGGAGCTCCGCAGTTTTATCGAGTCACACCAGGACGGTCGGCTCGACAGTGTCGAGCTCGACTAGGGCGCGCATTGACGGAAAAGTCACCTTGCAAAACGCAGGGTGACTTTTTGTAGGCATCGAGTGGTTTACCACGAAAAAACGACCACCGAAGTGATCGATTTTTCGTGGTAGCACTGACTGGTTTCGAACCAGTGACCTTAGGCTTATGAGTCCTACGCTCTAACCAACTGAGCTACAGTGCCATATCTCAGATTACTCGGAATATTATACCAGAGGGGTAAGGAAAATACTACAGAGGGTTATTTCTGGCGTATTGTTCAAAAAAGGCGAGCATCGCCGTGGCGTCGTCGATCATGCCGTGCGAATGGCCGTTGACCGTGATGCGTTGTATATTCTCGCCTCCCGTCCAGGCAAGTTGGTGGGCGAATCGGTCGTTTTCTTTGTTCGTAGAGATGCCGCTATGGGCATTGTTGACGATGGCGATATGGGTGTCGGGCGTAACGGCGCCATTCTCGTAGGCGGTTGCCAGCGCGCCGAGCATGCGTGTCCTAGCGAGGCCGCGCGGGTAGTCGTAGAGGCCGGACAGGTCGAGGGGCGAGCGGGGTATGGAGGTCTCGGACCCTGGTTTTGGCATCCATGGGGGCGTGTGGGCCTCGACTTGCTTTGCCGTGAGGTAACCGGTGTACCATTTGGCACTTTCGCACCCGTAGCGGGCGACGAGCGCAGCGAAAGCTTGGGGCTGCAACCCGACTGACTCCAGCAGCATGATATCTTGCGTGGTGTGCCCTTCTGGTGTGTTTTTGGCGAGCCACGCCGAGATGGGCGCACCCTGCGAATAGCCGAAATAGATAATATTCTCGTGGAGATCAGGAACCGCTTCGGTAATCGCTTCCCACTGCAAGGCGGTCATGGGGTCGAAATTGCCGTTGCGTAGGTCCTGGTGCATCGCCCGAGGAATCTTGCTTGTACCTTTGCCGATCCCGAGATTATCAATCGAAATAGCTCGCGCGCCAAGACCTATGGCGGCTATAGGGACTTGGCCGCCGCGGACATCGGCGCGACTGGCCGATCCCGACCACGGCTGCGTCATGATGATGTCTGGCGCGGTTGGGTCGGTTTCGTTCTGAGTGATGGCGATGTCAAATTGCAGGCCATCTGACGTCTTTTGGGTCGTGACGAGCGTCTCGAAATCGGGTGCCGGAATAGTTTCGGGCGGGCGCGGGGTGAGGGTGTATTCGCTACGACGTATCATTGAGTATATTATATAATAATTTTACGATCATAGGACAAGATTGATGCTATAAAAGCAAATGACACATTGCGTGGCGAGGGAGTATAATAGTGGTATCTCCACGCGATACACACTAGCTGCCTGAGCGGCGAAGCGTCCCTCGCGAATGGATTATCAGTCGTTTACGGCAAATCGCTAGAAACGGGCGAGGCGACGGGCGACACATTTTTGAAACGTTTCTCTTAGATAACTTTAAGAGGTATTTCAAAATGAACGATAAACTCTTGCAACCCACTACTATTTCCGCCGATGACGAGCCGGTACGCTATATCGAGACGCCGCGGCGCCCCGCTCGGCCCGAGCGGATTGATACGCTACTGGCGAAACGGATGCGGGAATTCCTGCTGGCTAGGCGGCAAAAAGTTTGGCGTGAGGAGGGGCGGTGATGAACGACGAAATCATGCTAGACGAACGGGTACAGGTGATTGCGAGCTTCGGTGAGGGGCTGGACTTGTGCGTGCCACGGCGGTTTCGGCGAGCAAATGGCAGGGAGGTCGACGTGACGGAATTGGGGTTGCGTCATCCGGTGGCTCGGGGGCGGCGAACGGTGCATGTTTTTGAGGTGACTGACGGTGGGGCGGATTACCGCTTGGAATTTGATAGCGAGCGCCTGACGTGGCGGCTGACGCGAGAGGCCGATCATGCCGAGTGAGTATAATACGGCGCGGCCAATGGTGATGCACGTCGATCTTAATAGCTGTTTCGCGACGATTGAGCAACAAGCGCGGCCGTTGCTGCGTGGCCGGCCGGTGGCAGTAGTGAACCGGGGCACAGAACAGACGGCTATCGTGACGGCGAGCTATGAGGCAAAGGCTGCAGGCGTACACGTGGGGATGCGATTTAAAGAGGCAAAGCGACTCTGTCCGGCGCTCGTTGGCGTGGAAAGCGATCCACCGAAATATCGCTATATTTACCATAGGCTGATGGCTATTATGGGAGAGTATTCACCGCGAGTCACAATGAAAAGCATCGACGAGGGAGTGATTGATTTTGCCGCCTCCCCCACCGCTATCGCTCGGCGTGACTTAGTGGCGGTGGGACACGAAATCAAACGACGGTTGCGCGAGGAGGTGGGCGTGGCGATGCGTTGTAATGTGGGGATCGCGCCGAATCGGTTTTTGGCAAAAATGGCCGCTGGACTTCATAAACCGGATGGTCTCGATGTGATTACGCACGAGAATCTGCGTGAGGTGATGGCGAGACTCGAGCTGACTGACTTGACGGGGATTGCGCGGCGCAACGAGCGGCGACTCAA
>CAYSQL010000004.1:2695-11513 GCA_964433265.1 uncultured Candidatus Saccharibacteria bacterium
TCACAGGGGAAATGTGCGCGCGGCGTCGGTGTGTATGCGCGGCTCGACGGCGCGGCGGGATTGGCCGAGACGAACGGCCGATGGGGGCGGCGGGGAAATTATTGGCACGAAAAAGTACTCGCTCCCCTGCCCTTTTATTCGGATCGGGTAATTTGGGTGATGGCGAGCCGGGCATTTGCGCATGCACCAATGGGCGATGTGCGCGAAATTGGGGTGCACGTGTATACCCTTAGCGATGGCCTCGGCAACCAGCTGAGTTTATTGGGCGATGAATTGATGCGCGAGCAACACATAACGTGGGCGATAGACGACATTAACGCGCGCTGGGGTGAGCGGACGATTCACGTGGCGAGTACGCTAGACACGGGGCCTTTTATGCAATCGAAGATCCCCTTTGGCAGTACACGGTATCTGTAGGAGTGCGGCTACTGGGAGTATACTAGGGGTATGAACAAAACGGTTTTGATGATTTTTGCAACGCTTGGTATGACGATCGGGGCATTTGTGCCGATGCTTTGGGGCGATCGTGACATGCTCGGTATCGCGTCGTTGTTTTGGAGCATGGTGGGCGGATTTGTCGGTATTTGGCTTGGCGTAAAGGTGTCGAAGAGCCTGGGTTAATGAAATATCTCGTGGCGGTAAGCGGTGGCGTCGACAGCGTAGTATTACTTGATATGCTCGCATCGACGAATGATACACTCGTTGTGGCGCATGTCGATCACGGCATCCGTGCGGATTCGGCAGCAGATGCGCGATTTGTCGAGGGATTGGCGAAAAAATATCACCGCCCGTTTGTCGATACACGACTTAAGCTTGGTGCGCACGCAAGCGAGGACCAAGCCAGGCGGGCGCGATATGCGTTTTTGCATGAGCAGGCTGAAAAATTCGGTGCACGTATCGTGACGGCGCATCATCAAGAGGACGTACTTGAGACGATCGCGATTAATCTGACACGTGGCACTGGTTGGCGCGGCTTGGCAGTCATGGGGCGAGCGGATATTGCGCGGCCGTTGCTCCATCTGACAAAAAAGCAAATCTATAACTATGCAGCAAGTCGCCGTCTCGAGTGGGTGGAGGATGAAACCAACGCGACGGATCGGTACCTGCGCAACCGTATACGTCGCAAAATCTATCGCGTATTACCCGAATCGACGTGTCAGGCGGCGATGTGCCTCCGAGCGCAGCAACTGCAATTGCGGCGCGATATTGCGAGGGAAACCACTCGCCTGCTTGGTGGTAGTTCGCCGACGCGGCATTTCTTGACACAGATTGACCACGAGGTGGCGTTAGAAATTCTCGGGACTATGTGTGAGCGCGAGGCGGGGGTGCGTCCAATTCGTCCGCAACTTGAGCGGGCGCTTCTCGCAATCAAGACCGCAAAGCCGCGTACGCGCGCGCCTATAGGGGAGTCGCTCGAAATGACATTCGCCTCTCGTACTTTTGCAATCAAGAGGGTATAATCAATAGGAAGAATTGCTGAAATTGTTGACAAGAATCGGGAGGATTGGATTTAGATTATGGCGAAACAACCAAAAAAGAAAACAAGTAACATCTTGCGGCTAACCCTGTTTTGGGCGATTGTCGTGTTTTGCGGGCTCGCGACTTGGGCATTTATCGCGCCGCATGCGACGCTAAAAGAGGTGCCGATATCGGACGTCGTGCGGCGCGCAAACGCAGGTGAGCTCGCAAAACTTGAAATTCAGGGCAATGACGTCCGCGTGACCCCAAAGGGCCAGACCGATCCGACAGAAAAGTCGGTCAAGGAAAACGGCAGTATCTATGATCAAGGGCTGAAGCAGGGTGTCGTAGAAGTATCGGTCGTCCCGCCGTCAGAGACGGGGACGGCAGTCTGGAGTGTGGCCTCAATTGTTCTGCCGGTGCTCTTGATTGGCGGCCTCTTCCTCTTTATGATGCGCCAAGCGCAAGGACAGAACAACCAAGCGATGGGCTTTGGTAAGTCGAAGGCGAAACTCTACGGACTCGACAAGGAGCGCGTAGTATTTAATGACATCGCCGGAAACGATAGCGCGAAACAGGATCTCGAAGAGGTCGTCGATTTTTTGAAGCACCCAAAGAAATACGAGACACTTGGTGCGAAAATCCCGAAGGGCGTGCTGCTTGTCGGCAATCCAGGAACGGGTAAGACGATGCTCGCACGTGCCGTTGCTGGCGAGGCGAACGTGCCGTTCTTCTCGATCTCCGGATCGGAATTCGTCGAGATGTTTGTCGGTGTCGGTGCAAGCCGAGTGCGTGATTTGTTCGCGAAGGCAAAGAAAAACGCACCAAGCATCATCTTTATTGATGAGATTGACGCTGTTGGTCGCAAGCGCGGCAGTGGTATGGGCGGCGGTCACGATGAACGTGAGCAGACGCTGAATCAGATTCTTGTGGAAATGGACGGTTTTGAGACGGGGACGAATGTCATCGTGCTTGCGGCGACGAACCGTGCGGACGTGCTCGACCCTGCCCTGCTCCGCCCCGGACGATTTGATCGCCGGACAAACATTATGCTGCCAGAACGCAAGGACCGTGAAGCGATTTTAAAGGTGCATTTCAAGAATAAACCAACCGATACTACGGTGGATCTCGACAAACTTGCCGCCAAGACTGCTGGGAGCTCTGGTGCAGACCTGGCGAATATCGCGAACGAAGCGGCAATCATCGCAGCGCGACGCAACGCGAAGCGCATTACGAACGATGATGTCACTGAGGCGTTCGAGAAGGTGGCGATTGGTCCTGAGCGCAAGGCGAAGGTGATGAACGACCATGAAAAGGAGTTGACAGCCTATCACGAAGCGGGTCATGCCATCGTTGGGCATGTCTTGCCAGATAGCGACCCGGTGCACAAGGTGACGATTATCCCGCGCGGCGGGACGGGTGGCGTGACGTGGTTCTTGCCGCCAGAAGACAAGAGCTACACGAACGTTTATGAGTTCAAGGACATCCTGGCGCGCGCCATGGGTGGACGCGTAGCGGAGAAGATTATCTACGGAGCCGATGGTATTACGACCGGGGCCGGGTCTGATCTGCGCAACGCGACTGATATCGCTCGCGATATGATTATCGAGCAGGGTATGGGGAGTAAGCTGCGTGACCAAGTGTTTCACGAGGACGCGGGTGGCATGGTGTTCGACAAGATTACCCATGAGCGGCCCTACTCAGACGCGACGGCCCAAGAGATTGACGACGAGGTTGAGCGTCTCATTATCGAGGCGTCAAGGCGTGCTGAAATCGTTCTCAAGGCAAACCGTAAGTCACTCGAAGCCTTGAAGGATGCACTGATCAGGGACGAGACGCTCGAGGAAGAACAGGTTGCGACGCTTCTGGGCGGTACGAAGTTACCACAGGAGGCGATGCTCCACTAGGAGTGAGCGTATCATGGCCAGTAGCAGCCGTATCCGGTCGGTCGTCGCGATGGCGAACAGTAAGTTTTCGATGCGAGGGGCCGCCGTGCTTCTCGCTTCATCGACCCTCATATCGAGTCTGTTGGGGTTCTATCGCGACCGCGTGCTTAACTCGCTGTATTTGGATTGCACGGGCCCGTGCTATCCTGTCGGCATTGATGCCTATACGGTGGCGTTTACGATTCCCGACTTCATGTTCTTTATCTTGGTGTCTGGCGCGCTGAGTGTGTCGTTTATTCCTGTATTTAACCAGCGACTCATGACGGGTAATAAACGGTCGGCATGGGAACTGAGCGCGAGTCTCATTAACTTCTTTGCGCTCCTCACGTTGGGGGCGAGCGTCCTGATCATGATCTTTGCGGACCCGCTCGTCAACTTGGTTGGGCCCGGGCTGACCGAGTCGGGGCATGCGCTTGCGGTGAGTATGATGCGCGTCATCGCCGTCAACCCGTTCCTGTTCGCGATTGCGACGGTGATTGCGAGCATGCAGCAGGCGGTGGGGCGTTATACGTTCTTCGCGCTCTCACCCGCTATCTATAATGTCGGGATTATTATCGGGGCACTGTTTTTTACAAAAGGAATTACAATTTTTGGGTGGCATATATTTGGCGGCGGTATCATGGGAGTGGCGCTTGGCGTGGTACTGGGGTCAGTCATGCAGTTGGTTGTGAGCTCGATCGGCCTACTCGGGATGGGATTTGACTACCATCTGAAGATCAATTGGAAAAACAAGGGGTTTCGCAAGGTGCTTTCGCTCTTGCCCGCCCGTTCGCTCGACCAAGGGATTGATTATTTTAACGGGTTTGTCGAAATCAACCTGTCATCGCATATGGGAGAGGGGACAATTCGCGCCTACCAGCAGGCGTCGACGCTGTCGATGATGCCAGTGAATCTCATTGGTGTGGCGGTGAGTAACGCGGCGTTTCCGAGAATGACGGAGAGGCTTGCCGAGGGACGGGTCGACTTGTTTGAGAAGGAGTTTCGCAGTGTGCTTCGTGCAATCGTCTGGATGGCGTTACCCGTGACGGCTATCACTTTTTTTGCGCGCGGTTATATCGCGAATTTCATTGTGAACGGCGGACATCCACTTATTGCCGGGCTCCTTGGCTCGCTCGTGCTGACGATTTTGTTCCGCACTGTGTATCACATCACGGCGCGGGTGTTTTATGCGCACCAGGACACGAAGACGCCGCTGTATGTTTCGTTATTTGCAATCGGCCTCAATATTGCGTTGGCGATTTTACTGACAAGCAGATTCAATATGGGCGCGTACGGCCTCGCGTGGGCGCAGTCGATTACGGCAATTGTTGAAGTTTGCGTTCTTCTCGTTGTTCTGACGCGGCGTATGCCGGGAATTATCAATAGACCGCTTGTGTATGCCGTCGGACGCATGGCGAGCGCAACGGGCTTTATGAGTCTCATTACCTATGCGTGCGTCCAGCTGCTACAGCTACAGAGCAGCGATGCGAGTATCGTCGCGACGTTCCCGAAGTTCTTCATCATAACGGCAGTGAGCGGTGCGGCCTATGTCGGGTTTAGTAAATTGTTGCGTTTGACTGAGGCTGAGCCAATTATCGAAAAGGTGCGGGTGATGTTGTTTGGAAAGAAACGGTATGAATCAAGACGCAATTCGTAATTTTTGTATCATCGCGCATATTGATCATGGTAAGTCGACGCTGGCTGACCGCATGATGGAAATGACGCATACGGTCGAGAAGCGCGACATGAAATCGCAGCTGCTTGATAGCATGGAATTGGAGCGCGAGAAGGGTATTACGATTAAGCTTGCGCCAGTGCGCATGCAGCACAAGGGCTATGACCTGAATTTGATTGATACGCCGGGACACGTCGATTTTAGCTACGAAGTGAGTCGTAGTCTCGCGGCGTGTGAGGGCGCGGTGCTCGTAGTGGATGCGAGCCAGGGAATCCAGGCGCAGACGCTGGCGAATGTCTATTTGGCGCTCGGGGCGGATCTGACAATCATCCCAGTGCTCAATAAAATTGATTTGCCGGCGGCCGACGTACCGCGGGTGAGTGCGGAGATTATCAATCTGCTCGGTTGCGATGAGTCGGATATTCTGAAGATTAGTGCCAAGACTGGCGATGGTGTGCCGGAAGTGCTCGATGCGATTATTGACCGAATCGCGCCACCGCGAGGTAGTGTCACGGATCCGACGCGTGCGTTGATTTTTGACAGTTACTACGATGATTATCGTGGGGTGGTTCTCTATGTTCGTATCGTCGATGGTCGCATCAATAAGAGTGATGATATTCGTATGATGGCCACTGGCGGCAACGGTATCGCGCTTGAGGTTGGTCATCTATCGCCGAAAATGACACCTGATCTCGCGCTCGAAACCGGCGAGATTGGCTATATAGTGACTAATCTCAAGACTACTCGTGATGCCAAAGTTGGCGATACCGTGACGCTCAAGAAGTATTTTACGAAAGAGTCATAGCGAATGGATATATCCCTTGGTATAATATGCTTCAATGGACAAAAATAAGCGGTTGAGCATTCTGAATAATCCTTTTCTTGCGGAAAGGGTGCGTTCGGCCGTGGAGGCGCGATTTACAGAATTTCAGGGCGAATACCTACTGACCACCCAGCAGTTGGCGGAATTCTATGGGGTCAATGAGCGTACAGTGCAACGCCTCATCGAAGAGAACGGGAACGAGCTCACCTCTAGTGGCTATCGAAACCTGCGCGGCAATGATCTCGTGGCATTTCGTCAGCATGTTAACGACAAAAATGTCGTTAACATCAAAGCTCCTGCAATCTCAGTGTTCAATTTCAAGGCTTTTCTTAATGCGGGGATGCTCCTAAAGGGAAGCGACAGGGCGCAGCAAATTCGGCAGCTGTTGCTCGATGCGACGATCTCGATTATCAATGAAAAAACCGGCGGTAACCCGAAATATATTAATCAGCGCGATGAAAATTTCTTGCCTTCGCTCTTTAATAATGAGAATTATAACAAACGATTCAAACGAGTTCTCTCAGACTACGTCGATATGGGCAGCGGAAAATTTCCCAAGTTTAATAATTTGGTGTACAAAACTGTTTTCAAGGAGAGCGCCCAAAAATATAAAGAAATCTTGGATCTAGGGGTAAAGGATAAGACGCGTGATACTATGTACTCTGAAGTGCTCAACGCCATCTCTTCCGTAGAAAACGGGGTTGCTAGCTTGATTGAGCAGGAATCGAGTAGGCTTGGACGAAAATTGACGAACAGAGAGACTGAGGCTATCTTCGACGGGCTTGACGAAAACCCATTTCTAAAGCCGCAAATTGAGGATGCGCGTACAAAAATGGCAAGCTTTGATGCTGATTTCCGTCGTAAAAATCATACGGGCATCGCCGAGTACATATCGCCACTGAATCAAGAAGCGTATGAGCGATTCTTGGGCGAGAAGAGCAAAGAGCTTAGCGCGAGAATTGATGAAAATATCGAAACTTTCAAAAGGCTGAGGGATAAATGACATATAACTATGTTTCGTACATCCAGGCGGTCGAGAAACACGATGAGATCATCGAGAAATCGGGTGGAGCGAAGGGCGTAAAAAGCAAGGTAAGCCTTCAGAGTGTCTTGACGGCAATTCAGGATGACGGATTCTATCCCGATTTTTTTGACAAGCTTGCCTTTTTGATGTTTGCCCTAAACAAGAATCACCCATTTATCGATGGAAATAAGCGATCAAGTATTGCGGTCGCCGCCTATTTTCTAGAAATTAATTTCATCGACCAGGTGTTTATTGATATGACGATTAGAGAGTCAGAGAATCTGGCGCTTTTGGTTGCGCAGAACTATATGGATAGAGATCTATTGCATAAAGTATTGCGAGATTTGGTGACTGACGGTGAGATGTCAGAGGAAACGAAAATAGCATATGCAGGAATTGTTGATTTGATAGATGGGGGAGACGCATGAGGGTTCACCCACTCCCCGGCTACAAAGAAATCAAACCGTTTGTTTACGCTGGCTTTTTCCCTGTTTCTAATGAAGATTACCAGGCGCTTAAGGATGCGGTCGAGAAACTATCGTTGAGTGATTCGGCCTTGCAGTTCGAACTCGAGAATTCGCCGGTGCTTGGTTTTGGCGTGCGGATTGGGTTCCTTGGCCTACTCCACATGGATATCGTGCGCGAGCGGCTAGAGCGCGAGTATGGCCTTGATTTGGTCGTGACGAATCCTTCGACCGACTACCAGGTGACATTGACGACGGGTGAGGAAGTCGACGTCAAATCGGCTGCGGACCTACCGGTGGTGACGAAAATCAAGGAGATTCGCGAGCCGTGGATAAAGGGTGAAATCGTCGTGCCGCAAGAATTTATCGGTGCGGTGATTCAACTGATTGTCGGCAAGCGCGGGCGGCAGAAAAATCTCAGCTATATCGACGAGCGAGCGTTGATTAGTTTCGAGGCGCCGCTCGCGAACCTGCTGACCGACTTCTATGACCAGCTCAAGAGTGTGACGAGCGGCTACGGGTCGTTCAATTACGAACTCGATACGTATCGACCAGAGGATTTGGTGCGGATTGATTTTTATATTGCTGGCGAAATTGTCGAGGCGCTGAGTGTCATGGCCCACCGTAGTGAATCGCAAAGTTTAGGTCGTGAAGTCGTCAAAAAGCTCAAGGATATTGTACCGCGCCAATCGTTTCAGGTGTCGCTCCAGGCGGCAATCGGTGGTAAGTTTATCGCCCGCGAAGATTTGAGTGCGTATCGCAAAGACGTGACGGGCTATTTGTACGGTGGCGATGTCTCGCGCAAGAAAAAACTACTCGCCAAACAAGCGCGCGGCAAAAAACGCATGAAGCGTTTTGGCAAGGTGGATATTCCGAGCGAAGCGTTTACGGTGATGTTGAAGCGCGACTAGTGTATACTGTATCTATGGAAGTCCACCTCAACCACAAAGACGATTTTATCGCCGCTCTTCAGGGTTATCGACCATCGGCCGAAGCAATCGCCACGCTTCGCACTATGCCGCTCGTTATTTTACTGAGTGTGACTGGTGGCGGCCGCAATACGATTATCAAAAAACTTACCGAGACTGGCCGGTATCACTATATCGTTTCTGATACGACCCGTCCGCCTAAGGTGCGCGATGGTGCGCTTGAGGTTGACGGCGTCAACTATCATTTTCGCCGCGAAGAGGACGTGCTGGCAGATATCAGGAACGGGCAGTTCCTTGAAGCAGAAGTGATTCATGGACAGCAAGTGTCGGGGATTAGCATCCGCGAATTAGTCCGGGCGCATGATAGTGGCAAGGTACCTATCAATGAAGTCGATATCGGCGGCACCGATGCAATCGCGTCGATTAAGCCTGATACGGTCTTCTTGTTTGTTGTCCCACCGAGTTTCGACGAATGGATGCGTCGCCTGCGCGGTCGCGAAGTCATGTCAGATTCGGAGCT
>CAYSQL010000004.1:11613-20939 GCA_964433265.1 uncultured Candidatus Saccharibacteria bacterium
GGCAGCGTGACGCTTGCCAAGCTGTTCGGCGTGTCGAGCGCGACGATTCGGAGTGAAATGGCGCGCCTCGAGGAAATGGGGTATATCGCACAGCCGCATACCAGTGCGGGGCGCATCCCGACCGACAAGGGATATCGCGTCTACGTGAATGGAATCACCGAGGCGCAAATGAGCGAATTGCCGAACGGTATTGACCGCAGTACGAGAGCGATTGATACCTACGTCTCGTCGCAGGCTGATCGCGCCGATCGGGCGATTCGCAGCGCCGTTGACAGCCTCGTGAAGTTGACGGGCAATCTCGGCATGGCGACGATTGGCAGTGAACTCTACATGAACGGCATCAGCAATCTCTTTAGCCAGCCGGAATTCATGCATGGCTCGCACGTACAATCCGTGGCGCGTTTGCTCGATAACCTCGAGCCATGGCTACGCGAGGCGCGCCCAAATGAGCCGCTTAATGTCTTTATCGGCAGCGAGAACCCAATTGGTAAAAGTAGCGGGGCGACGCTGATTATCAGCAAGTTTCGTTCGCCATACAGTGACTGTAGCTATATCGGCGTCATTGGGCCGACGCGCCAGAACTATGCGAAGACAATGCAGCTTGTTCGTCATGCGGGCTCTATGCTCGAGGAGATGCTCTGATGGCAGAATGGCTCGGCGCTCATATGCAAGGATGGCCAACGTGGGCGGTGATTGTCGTGCTGATTATCGCATCGATCATCTGGGTGTTGGGCGAACTCGCCCCGAACTTGCCGACAGACGGAAACTATCATTTAGAGAAGAGGAAAAGCCATGACAAAAAGTAAGCAGCAAGATGAATATGAACAACAGATCGCCGAACTGACGAGCGATCTCCAGCGGACGCGCGCAGACTTTGAGAACTACCGTAAGCGGGTCGAACAAGAGAAAAAACAGGCTATGCAAACCGGCGAATCAAAAGCGATCCTAAAGCTCTTGCCGGTGATCGACACGATTGAGCGCGCAACTCAGCATATCCCGGAGGACATTGCCGAGCATCAGTGGGTGAAAGGTGTCGCGGGCATCGTCAAACAGCTCGACAAGCAACTTGATGGCATGGATCTACGTCGCATAGAGGCAGGCGAGGGTGTTCTCTTTAATCCCGAACTGCATCAGGCGGTTCAATTCGATGAAGAAGTCGAAGGCAAAACGGAAGTGATTGCTGAGGTCTTGCAGAATGGCTATACCCTACACGGCGAGCCAATTCGGCACGCGATGGTCAGAGTGACGCGCAAATAAGCGTCTCGCAGGTGCTTTTGGCACTCGGGTTACTGCTCGAGTGCTTTTCGCATTGCGAGAACTTGATCGAATCCGACGACCCAGCCGGTTTGGCGGATGCTGCGATAGAGTGGCGTTTCAAGCAGATTGCCATCTTTGTCGTAGACTTCAGGGTACCCATTGTTTTTGAGCATATTGTGTTTGTAGGCGGCAATATAGGTATCGGCGAGCTTGAGATAGTGTGCATCGCTGGTCGTTTTGTAGAGAATAAGCAACACCTTCAGGTATTCCATGCCCCAGAAACTCCAGATAGAGTCACCGCCATAGGCAGCGACGGCAAGGCGAACGATAAAAAACTGGCGATTGGCACGAGTTTCGTGCTGGTACTTGATAGGGAACGGCTCATCGATCCTCATGGCGCGGATATAGTCGACGCTTCGTGTAAAATAAGCGCGCTCGGCTTCGTTCGTCGGCGAGATAAAGCCGGTCGCGAGTACGATAAGCCAGTCCGATGAATAATACTTGCCGTGCACACCTTCCGGTGAGAGATCCTCGAGAAAATAGCCCTCTTCCTCAAGCCAAAAAGTGGTGAGGATGCGTTGCTTAAGTTCGGTGAGAAAGGCTTTATCGGTATCAATGAGGGCGAGTTTCATGGCGAGTTCGGTCGTTTTCCAGAATACGACGTTGTCGTAAAACGCTGATTGGCGCTTGGTGATGTCCTTAGCGCCGGACATGAGAGCATCCATACGGACGAGCCCGGTCGACTCATCATAGGCATAGGTCCGATAGTTCCCGTAGTGCTGCGCGAGGCTTTCGCGGTACGTTTTGAGCAACAGTTTTGCCGCGGGAACAGTGTCGAGTGTATGCAGGGGGTGGGCGTAGTGCATCGGTTGCGCGGATTCTTTGCCAAGCAGCGCGGCGAGTGCATAGAGCATGCCGTACATCGTGTCGGACGGATAGGCGTGGAAATTGACACCTGTGGCGCGATAGCGGCCGGTGGGCACAATAGTTGTTTTTAGGGTGTCGAGCTTATCAAAAGTGCCGAGTGCATAGGCAAGTGTTTGGATGTACACGATCTGACGGTCCTCCCAGCGGCGTTCATCGGCGGGAATGGCGGGATCGAGCGTCGGGTAGTAAAAAACACCAAGGTTACGGACAAAGAGGGCGCTGAAATGATCACCGGAGGTGAGAAGAAGCTTGGTCGGGTCAAAACGCAGGTCATAAATATCATCCATGATTCCCTCGACGGTCGTCGCATTGCTCGCGGGACTATCGTGCCAGCGACTATTGAGGATGTGGATTGCGTTCTTGACGATGGCGAAGCTAACATAAAAAAGGTTTTGGTTGACGCGTAGACGATTGTTCTCGTCAATTGCCTTGATGACGCCGTTTTTCATCTTCGCCACGTAGGGACGACGGACGACGGTGAAGCGATTAAAGGGGTTGGTAAGGTAGGCGCCGAGTGCGAGAAGGGCGATGGCGGCTATGATATAGAGGATAGAGAGAAGCATGCGCTTATTATACCGTAGACGGAGCGCGGCTCGAAGCGGTAGGGCGCGCGATAGTGTGATTAGCACTCTTGACAGCCGAGTGCTAATCGCTCTATACTAAATATGTTGGCAGTCGATAAATAGGAGTGCTAGCAATTTCTAACAGAAATCATGCAATAGGTAACAACAGAAAGGATAGAAACATATGGGTAAAATCATCGGTATCGACCTTGGTACCACTAACTCAGCGTTCGCGTATCTTGTCGCGGGTAAACCAGAGGTAATCACGAACGCCGAGGGAAATCGCACGACGCCGTCGGTCGTCGCAATCAACAAGAGCGGTGAGCGACTGGTCGGTCAGGTTGCGCAGCGCCAACGCGTGACGAACGCTAAGAATACGATTTACGGTGTGAAGCGTTTGATTGGTCGCAAGTTTAGCGACAAAGAGGTGCAAAAAGACCTCGACATTATGCCGTATAAAATCGTGGAACACAAAAATGGCGTCGCGGTCAAAATGGGCGACAAGGACTATACGCCAGAAGAGGTGAGCGCGATGATCCTCAGCAAGATCAAGGCTGATGCTGAAGCGTTCCTCGGCGAGACAGTCACCGAAGCGGTTATTACCGTTCCTGCGTACTTCGATGACTCGCAGCGTCAGGCCACCAAGGACGCCGGTAAGATTGCCGGCCTCGAGGTGAAGCGCATTATTAATGAGCCGACGGCGGCGGCGCTCGCGTACGGTCTCGAAAAGGGCAAGGAAGAGAAAATCGTTGTCTTTGACCTCGGTGGTGGCACCTTTGACGTGTCTGTGCTCGAGCTGGGCGATGGTGTGTTTGAGGTGAAGAGTACAAACGGCGACACACACCTCGGCGGTGAAGACTTCGACAACGCGATTGTTAACTACTTTATCGATGAGTTCAAGAAAACGGACGGTATTGATCTTCGTAAGGACAATGCCGCGATGCAGCGCCTCAAGGACGAGGCCGAAAAGGCGAAAAAAGAGCTGTCGACGACGACCGAAACCGATATCAACATTCCGTTTATCACGGCCGACGCCGACGGTCCAAAGCACTTTGAGATCAAGATGACGCGCGCAAAGCTCGAAGATTTGACGAAGAGCTTGCTTGACCGTGTCGACGGTCCAGTCGAAAAGGCGCTTAAGGATGCCAAACTTAGCAAGGGTGATATCGATAACGTCGTGCTTGTCGGTGGTATGACTCGCATGCCAGCGGTCGTTGAGCGTGTCAAGAAGTTGTTTGGCAAGGATCCGATGCAGGGTGTGAACCCGGACGAGGTCGTGGCGGTCGGTGCGGCGATTCAGGGCGGCGTGCTTGCCGGTGACGTCAAGGACGTGCTTCTGCTCGACGTGACGCCACTATCTCTTGGTATTGAGACGATGGGCGGCGTGAGTACGAAGCTGATCGAACGCAATACGACCGTGCCAACCAGCAAGAGTGAGACGTTCAGCACTGCGAGCGACAACCAGCCGCAAGTGGAAATCCACGTTTTGCAAGGTGAGCGCGAATTCGCACAGGACAACAAGTCGCTTGGACGGTTTGTGCTCGACGGTATCGCTCCAGCGCCACGTGGTGTGCCTCAGGTTGAAGTGACCTTTAATATCGACGCAAATGGCATCTTGAATGTGACCGCCAAAGATAAGGGCACGGGCAAAGAGCAATCAATTACCATCCAAAACTCGGGCAATATGAGCAAGGACGATATCGAAAAAGCGCAGAAAGATGCCGAAATGCACGCTGATGATGACAAAAAGAAGCGCGAAGCAATCGATGCCAAGAATCAGCTGGAGAACGCGATTTATCAAGCCGAGAAGATGCCGGATGAGTTTAAGGACAAGATTTCTGACGAGGATAAGGAGACAATCAAGACTGCAGTTGAGGAAGCTAAGAAGCATAAAGATGCCGAGGATAAAGACGAGCTCGAGAAAGCTGTCAAAGATCTGAATGATGTCATCATGCCAATCGGTGCTAAGATGTATCAGCAGGCGGGCGAAGAAGCGAAGGCCGAAGGCGACGCAGACACGAAGTCGAAGAAAAGCGATGACGCCGTCGAGGGCGAAGTCGTGGACGATAAAGAAAAATAAACCGTTCGAGAGAAATACGAAACCGGCTCATTCAAGGAGCCGGTTTTTGTTTGGTCAATGCAAAAACGTCATGACGATAAGCGCAATATTAAGACAAATGACGACAACAGTTGTCGCATAGAGTGCAATGCGCTGAAGGCCACGACTGCGAAATTCTCCCATAAGCCGCTTGTTTGTTGCGGCCAGCGCGAGTGGAATAAGCGCAAAAGGAATGCCGAGCGATAGGGCAATCTGTGAGATAATCAGTAAATTTGTTGGCTCAAATCCGAGTGCGAGGAGGAATAGGGATGGCACCATCGTTGCCACGCGCTGCGTAAAGACGGAGAATTTTCGGCTTAGCAGTCCTTCGATAATCGCGGCGCCAGCCTGGTTGCCGACAGAGGTTGAGGCGAGTCCGGAGATAAGTAGCCCAATCGCGAACAGTATGGCGACAAGTGGGCCGAGCCATACACCAAGGCCTTGGTAGATTTCTGCGAAGGTTTCCATCGGCCCTTGGTGCTGCAAAGCGGTCGCGGCAAGCACGAGCATGGCGACATTGACCGTGCCGGCAATTGCCATAGCGAGGATGACGTCGATTTTTGTTGCGCGCAAGTAGCTGGTGATTTTTTCTTTTGCAACGTGTCCATGTCGATCACGCGCTAGGGCGGAATGCAGGTAGATGACGTGAGGCATAATTGTCGCGCCAAGCATTGCTGAGGCGAGTAGGACGGTATCGGAGCCGGCAAATCGTGGTACTAGCCCAGCGAGCAAAGCGTGAGCTTGCGGTGGGTGTTGCCAGAGGCCAACGAAGAATCCGATGGGGATGAGAAAGAGTAGGAGGATAATTGCCCGCTCGAAGTATTTTTGCTCGCGTCGCGTATACAGGCGAAGGAGTAGGAGCGAGGCAAGTCCGATGATGACGCCGCCCGCAACGAGCGGCGTACCAAATAATAGGTTCAGTGCGAGTGCGCCGCCGACGACTTCGGCGATATCGCAGGCAACGGCGACAAGTTGTGCCTGCGCCCAGTAAATGAGTCGTGCCCAGCGCGGTAACTTAGCGGCGACTAATTCGGGGAGTGATTGGCCGGTAATGAGGCCGACTTTTGCCGAAAGATACTGCACGAGCGCGGCCATCAGGTTGCTGACGACGAGCACCCATAGTAGCAGATAACCGTATTTCGCTCCGGCGCTAAAATTGGTGGCAAAATTACCTGGATCAACGTAGGCGACCGCGGCGACAAAAGCGGGCCCCAGCAAGGAGAGAATTTTTCGCCACAAGTCACGTCGTGTCATGTTAGTATTGTACGTCGGATTATCGACGCTAGCTATAGCGTAATGTACAACGCCGCCCACACCATGCCTGGGTCACCCTTGTAGATCGGCGCTAGATACCAGCTGCCATCGGGATTAAGCATTTCTGGCCAGGTTTTGTGGCGTTCAATCATCTGGGTGAATTTGGCGTATTCTTCATCGTAGTGCGGATGGTCATAGTGCTTCATGCAGTGCAGAAGGAAGACGCCATGCCAGCTCCAAATACTCGTTCCGGCGTAGTTTGGCATGAACGGCGCCGTCATCCAGGGGCGATAGCGGAATTCCTCTGGCGTGTCGGTGTAGCGTAGCGGGTAGGGCGAGGTAAGTTTGTGGCGGATGATATAGCGGTATGTTTTATTGAACATCCTTTCGTCGTCGACGATACCTAGGAAAAAAGGAAACAGGGCACATTCGGCGCTGAAGGCCTCGGTTTGGTAGTCGGCGCCAAAGTACTCGCCCGTCCAGTAGTGATTGACGAGTTTTTGGCGGTAGAGGCTGGTGGGGAACGGAAAATCGAGCCCGAGTTTGTCGGCGCAGCGGCTCATGCGGGCGAGGAGTGTGACGGCGTAGGCGCTTCGGTCGTAGATGACGGCATCGCGCATTTCGGCGTAGCGGACGTGTGGGCGAATCATGCCAGTGTCGGGGTTGAGGTAGGTCTTGACGTATTTACGGAG
Source organism: uncultured Candidatus Saccharibacteria bacterium (assembly GCA_964433265.1). GTDB lineage: Bacteria > Patescibacteriota > Saccharimonadia > Saccharimonadales > Saccharimonadaceae > Saccharimonas. The sequence goes on from CAYSQL010000004.1 coordinate 18,405, forward strand.
CTGTTTTTGGAGGAATTTGCGCTCGGATTTATTGAGTTCGTAGCGGCTCGTCCAGAGACAGTGCAGAAGCCAAGGGAGTGAATCGATCGCACGCACGCTCGGCGCGTTAAACGTGTTGCCGACGCTATCGATACAGGTAGTGACGGCGTTTGATTTGCGGTAGTGACGGAGCGCCCAGCGAAGTGTATGATGCACGCGGTCGGTATGTCCGAGCCGCATGAGTGGTACGCAGACGGTGCCAAAGTCGCGCATCCAAAAGAAGTCAAAATGCCCTAGGCTGGTGCGGTAAAAATTTTTATACCACAGGCGATCAACAATCTGTCGACAAATCTCTTGCGCGTCGCCATCGAAACGTTTGATACGACCAAAATAACGATTGGCGAGTTGGCGGTACTCGGCACGCAGTGTTCCGAAGATGCGCCCGAGCCAGCGGAAGAAACTATGCATATGCTTTTAAGTATAGCACTGGAATATGCGCGTCTTGAAATCTCACTAAGCCCCCGTACAGCGACTGCAACCAGAGAGGGTTAATCAACCCTCTCTGCGTGTAAGGAAGGGGGCGTGGGAGGTTTTAAGATGCGTTTAGTCGGCTAGGCCTTGACGCCAATCAGCTCAATATCAAACACAAGGTCGCTATTTGGCGGGATATTACTAGCGGCGCGACGCGAGCCGTAGGCCATTTCGCTCGGAATCGTTAGTCGGCGCATGCCGCCAACTTTCATGCCGGGTACGCCATCGGTCCAGCCCTTGATAACTTGGTCGAGCCCAAACGTAACGGGCTTGCCAAAGTCGTGACTGCTCTGGAAAATGATACCGTTTTTGCATAGCGCGCCCGTGTAATGAACGGTGACGGTCGCGCCCGGGGTCGCTTCGGTGCCAGTACCGACTTCGAGGTCCTCGATCAGCAATTCAGGAACGGAGCTTATGGGAGTGAAGTTCGTCAGTTTTGTGCCTTCGTATGTAGTCATACCTACAGTATACCGGAATTGTTCCGCTTGAGCTTACTTTAGCGGCGTCGTATACTTGAAACATGGATCTTCAAGCAGAGTTAACAAACAGTATTAAGGGCGAGGTCGATTCCTCTGAATCGGTTCGCGAATTTTATAGCCACGATGCCAGTTTATTCGAGCTCAAACCAGAGGTCGTGGCGTTTCCAAAGGACGGCGAGGACATTAAATCGATCGTGCGTTTCGTGCGTGATCACAAGGGCGAGAATCCGGCGCTGAGCGTCACGGCTCGGTCGCGAGGGACGGATATGTCGGGTGCGGCAATCAATGAGTCGATTATTCTCGATACGAGCAAGCACATGACCAATATCTGGGATGTGTCGGCGGAATCGGCGTGGGTGCAGCCGGGCATGATGTACAAGGATTTCGAGGCGAAGACGCTGGAATTTGGTAGTATTATGCCGAGTTATCCGGCTAGTCGCGATCTTGCCGGTATGGGCGGCATCGTCAACAACAACTCGGGCGGCGAGAAGTCGCTACAATTCGGGAAGACTGATCGCTATGTTATGGAACTTAAAGTTGTGTTGAGCGACGGCAATGAATACACGGTGCGACCGCTCAATCGCGATGAGTTAAACGCCAAGATGAGCCAAGACGATTTCGAGGGCAACCTGTATCGTCGAACATTTGAGCTGCTTGACCAACATTACGATGAAATCAAGGCAGCGGCGCCAAAGGTGTCGAAAGACGCGACTGGCTATCATCTCTGGAATATTTGGGACCGCGAGACGGGTGTTTTTGACCTGACGAAGTTATTCGTTGGTGCGCAGGGCACGCTAGGCCTGGTGACGGAGAGTAAAATCCGCCTCGTGCCAAAACCGACACATTCGGGCACGCTTGTTGTCTTTATGAAGGGTATCGACAATCTTGGCGACGTTATTCCGGCCGTGCTTGCGCACAAGCCGGCGACGTTTGAATGTTTTGACGACAATACACTATGGCTGAGTTTTAAGTTTATCTTCGCATTCGTGAAGCGGCTCGGCTTTATTTCGTGGCTGATGATGTGCTTGCAGCTCATCCCGGACGGTCTCGCGCTGCTTCGTGGTATTCCAAAAATGATTCTCCTTATCGAATTTACCGGCAATAGTGTCGAAGAGGTCCAGAGCAAGATTCATACGGCAAAAAAAGAATTGTCAGTATTTAAGAACTTTAGCTACATGGAAGAGGACGACACTGAGGCGAAGAGCAAGAAGTTCTGGTTGATGCGCCGCGAGAGCTTTAACTTGCTCCGAAGTAAGGTAAAGGATAAGCACACCGCGCCATTTATCGACGATTTGATCGTTCCGCCAGAGCGCTTGTCGGAATTCTTGCCGCAATTGCAGGCGATTATCAAGAAATACAAGCTGCTCGCGACGATTGCGGGTCACCTTGGTGACGGTAATTTCCACGTCATTCCGCTCATGAAAATCGAGGATCCAAAAGAGCGGGCGAAGTTTGAGCCAGCCATGCAAGAGGTTAACCCGCTTGTCATTAACTACGGCGGCAGTGTCTCTGGTGAACATAACGATGGACTCGTACGCGGCCCATG
>CAYSQL010000005.1:0-17214 GCA_964433265.1 uncultured Candidatus Saccharibacteria bacterium
CCGCGGAAAATAATTTCTTCTACGATTGGCGCTGCAACCGTCACCATTATCAGCACGAGAATCATCTGCCAGCCAGACGCCCCTCCAAGGTTAAACTGCGCCGGCATGGCAGGCGCTCCGAACGCCTTCATAATACTAGACACGGTGAGGGTGAGCGCGAAGATAATAACTGTCCCAAGGATGCCCCAATAAGCATCAGTCATTTTCGGCATCCGATCAATCCCTAGATCTCGTTTGGTTGTAGTGTGACCCCTCAGTTTACTGGGAAGACCGAGTACGACGGGTGGAATCAGTAAATAGCCGATAATTCCAGCAATCAGGATCTCAGGCTCAACCATACTTGGTGATTTTTTGCCCGCTACGATAATTCCAATAACGCTTGTCGCGACCATGACAATAGTCATTGCCAAGATCGTCCACAGCCCATGGAGAACCGCGTATTTTACTTTGCCCGTTTTTTTGTTACGTATTTTTTTATCCATATTGGATACTCCCTACGGTTTTGTTGTTAATCAGTTTCTATGCCGCGCATTTTTATCAGGTATACGACATACATCCCCTGAAGGCCAACCGACGCGACAACCGCCGTCGTGAAGCTATCGAAATCAAAAAGATACGCACCGGTAATCATCACCATCAATGCCGCCATGCTATACGTGTAAACCCATTGCGTTGCGCTAGCCGTGATCGAGCGTAATCCTTCATCATCGTTGCGGATTTCAATTGGCACAAGCTGCCAGGCGGAAATCTGCTGCTTGGGATGGCGCAGGTTATGTATGCGGCGCGAACGCCAAAACGCCCCAAAGAAAATCGCTGCGACAAGCAATAGACCATACGCCAGTGGCAAAGCCACCTGTCTCGCCTCGTGATGCAATCGCACATAGACCAACGTACACCAGGCAGCAGACGTAAGCAGCACGACAACCATAGGCCACAACACCGATCGTGCTCCAAACCACTTAGACATTCGATTCATCCTCCTTTTCTTCGAGCCAAAATAGCTCCGTCACCGGTTCGCGCAATGCTTCAGCAAGCTTAAGAGCCAGTGCGACCGACGGAGCATAATTGCCTTTTTCAATAAATGCAATCGTCTGCCGAGTCACGCCAACCCAGTCCGCCAGTTCAGCCTGCGTCCAGTTCGACTTTGTTCGTGACACCTTAATATTATTGTGTAATTGCGCGTTTTCCACTTTCCGCAGTGTAAAGTTTATTTAACTCAATGTCAATAATCGTTTGCATTTGGGCATAGCAGCCGTGCTGCCGTCATATAGAAATAGTCCCGCCTGATCGCAGACGGGACTACTGTGTGCACGAGTAAGCTCTTGGTTACCCGCGAGCAAAGTGAGCAAAGGCGCGGTTGGCCTCGGCCATCTTGTGGGTGTCTTCTTTCTTCTTGAATGCGATACCCGTTTCGTTCACGGCGTCAACAATTTCGGTCGCAAGACGTTTTTCGTATGGCATACCGTTCTTGCTGCGAGCAGCCTGGACGAGCCACATGAATGCGAAGTGCTGCTGGCGATGTCCCTGGATTGGGAATGGAATCTGATAGTTCGCACCACCGACGCGACGAGATTTCACCTCGAAGCTTGGGCTGATATTCTTGATACACTTCTCGAATACCTCGAGCGGCTCTTCGCTCTTGAGCGTCTTGGCAGCCTGCTCGAGCGCGTTGTAAACGGCGCGTTCAGCGGTCAGCTTTTTGCCATCGAGCATTGATTTGTTGATCAGGCGCTGGACAAGCACGCTTTGATACTTGCGGTCAGGCTTGATTTGACGTTGCAGTTTCTTGGTGACTTTACGAGGCATGGTTACTTGTCTCCCTTCTTAGCACCGTACTTACTGCGGCCCTGCTGGCGCTTTGCGACGCCCTGAAGGTCAAGTGCGCCACGAACGATATGGTAGCGCACGCCTGGAAGATCTGGCACGCGACCACCACGGACGAGCACAACGGCGTGTTCCTGCAGGTTGTGACCCTCGCCACCGATGTATGCCCAGACTTCCTGGCCGTTCGTCAAACGAACACGAGCAACCTTGCGAAGTGCGGAGTTAGGTTTCTTTGGAGTTTTGGTCGTCACCTTGATACAAACGCCACGCTTGAGCGGAGCGTCTTGATCGTAGTAGCGAACCTTGAGTGCGTTGTGAATACGGCCAAGCGCCGGAGACTTGCTCTTCTTGTTCGCAGTCTGGCGTGGCTTACGCACCAATTGGTTAATTGTAGGCATGAAGCGCTTTTTCCTTGATTACGTTATAGATCGCAGGCAGAGAATTACCCGCAGTATGTATGGATCAGATTCAGCAACTCGTCACCATGTCTTTACCTTTTAGTCATTCGCTAAGCGTGTACACATCTAATGCGCCGAGCGATACTCAAAGAGGAAACTCACCGTTCATCGTAGCAAATTTTAGGTCGTTTGTCTAGAGGCTTGTGTCTTTGTTGAGAGAGGGCAATTGTATAATGGCTCGATAGAGGACATCCTCGATGATTTTTGCGCGCGTCAGTCTGTGATTGGTGATATAAGGATACGGATCTTTTACGGTAGCTCCGAATTCCGCCTGGACAAAAGCGCCTACGTCGGGGTATTTGCTCGGAACGTTATCGGTAAACGAATACGGCACCTCGATATCAATATCAATACCGATTTTTGGCACCCCACCCCGCTTCTCGACGATAACGACCGTCGTCCCGAACACATTATGCGCTTCGTGGATACGATGTAGCCCGCTCTCAATCGTCACATAATAGTCCGCACGCCCGTCAATATCCGACTCTTTGAGTCTTCGGTGACGATTTTGAGCGCCCTCGTAGGCTTCATCGATCGACATTGGCTGCGGGCGCACACCTGAGTCCACCTCTGCGCCAGACGTTCGTACCGATAGGCCGGCTTGTCTAAATCCTCTGCCGACCGCCGTATGCTTCACTGGAGACTTACTGCTAAGCAGTACGACCGGCATCTGCGAGACATTATCGTGAAGCTTTGCGACGTTGCCATCAAGGACTATCGGTGCCATACCGCGAATTTCTTCCGCATAGGGAACATCTGTCGGCACGGGGTAGAGTGTATAGATATCAAGCCCCTGGGAAAATGCATGCGCCATCTCCATGAGCACAGCTCCACCGATATAGCCGTTACTACCATTCTTCGGTGGATTGACGACGAGAATTGCCTCGGATGCATTTATTTTCGCAAAATGATCTCGAGTAAGTTCTTGCCTCGACTGTACAACACCATGGGAGGCCTCGACGGGCGCCGGCGCACTTATCGGTCGCTCGGTGTCATATCCAAGCGCTTTGAGTGTATCCGCTGCCTCGGCCATATTTTGTTCAAATTGTATCGATCCACATAGTGTCACTCTCATACTTTCTAGGATACTGCGTGACGACGTGCTGTCAACTATCATTTTCTCTACCGTCACACGGCTATAGTAAACACGAGCAATAACGTATAAAATAGGCGCATATGGATAATCAAGACAATACCCCATACTCACATAGCCCACAGCCGGCGCCACAAGCTCCGCCAAACTTCTCACCTCAATTGGAGGTACCTCAGCAGCAATATGCAACACAGCCACAGTCGATACTCTATGGACAGCCTCTACCGGCAATCAATCCAGCAACCCAGCCAGACATAAGCACGCCGCAGAATACAGGCCACCGCAACAAAATGGCCATTTTGGCAGCGATTGTCGCACTTGTCGTTGGCATTGGGATTGGGTCGGTTGCCGTCCTTGGTTTACGCAAGAGCACCCCAAAAGCCACCTCGACCACCACAAAGGAAGAGGTCGCCACGCCGTTAACCGCAAGCATGACGATTGATTATGCCCGGGAATATTTTACGGGAACCGATAGCGCGAAAACCTCGCCCACAACGCCAGTTGCTACTACTAATCATCCCTATCTCACCATCGTCTCCGACCCCCAAGCCGTTGCAAAAACAAGTATCGCTGGTGCAGTTGCCGCCAAGGATAGCGACGCGACGCTCACAGCTCTACGCAAGGCCATGAGTACACAACGTTACACCGAGTCCGTCCTCGTCGATGGCACAAAGGGGACGAATTTTCTCGGTGATTACAGTCGTGCTGACGCAACGTGTCAAATAGCAGTCGACAAGCCCAAAGACACGCCGGACAACCATTATTTTGAAGTAAAATGTCTCGATCAGAAGCAATATGACACGCTGGCAAACGCTCAGGAGCCGTTCTATAGAGCCTACAGCTCCGCCTCGGCTTCAAGCGCATCGACCGTCATGATTGGCGCTGCCACGATTACGCCGAGCGTTACGGCTGGCTATCAGCTGGCCGAGCAAAAGACTGCGACAGCTCCAACTGCACATACGGTCACCGCAGGGCCTACGATTAAGTATTACGCTGCCACCGACGCGATTTGGCACTATTTCACTGATTCGTCGAGCGTGCTCGATTGTTCGACCTACTACAAGCAGCCAGCGACTACCGCCGCTTACGTCGGTACGCCTTGCCTCGACGATAAGAACCAAACGGTCAAAGTGTTAGCAAAGAAAAACTAGCGAAATTACTTCAACCAATAAAATATCCCGGGTGTACCGGGATATTTTATTGGCTATCTACAGCTCCTACGACTCGAGGTCGAGATCGGCCGTGATCTCCTCTTCGAACGTTTCGTCGACAACCAGCTGATCTTCGGCGGTCTCATGTTCATCAAGCGGATGCGCACCGGTTCCGACAGGAATCTTGCGTCCAATGATGACGTTTTCCTTGAGGCCATGCAGGCGATCGGCGCGACCACTCGTTGCCGCGTTAATCAGCACGCGAGTTGTGTCCTGGAAGGACGCAGCTGATAGCCAGCTATCGCTCCAGATTGACACCTTCGTGATACCGAGAAGCAGCTGTGTGTACTGCGCAGGTTCTTTGCCTTCGGCGACGAGGCTGCGATTTGCATCGACAACCGACGCCTTGCTGACAATATCGCCCATGACAAAGGTGCTATCGCCCGGATCCTCGACCTGGACGCGACTAAACATCTGCCGAACGATGATCTCGAGGTGCTTGTCGGCAACATCCTGACCCTGTGCAGCGTAGATGCGAAGCACTTCGTTGACGATATAACGCTGCGTCGCCTCTGTTCCCTTCAGGCGCATCAAGTCGTGCAAGTTCAATGAACCAGTCGTCAGACGGTCGCCCGCTTCGACGTGGTCATTTGCCCTAACGACAAGTTGCATCGTGCCAGGAATTTCGTAACGGACAGGCGCGCTCGCGTTGGCAGCGATGACAATCGTGTTTTCGGCAATTTCTACGACACCGTCAAACGGTGCGACAAGCGGACGAGTCTCGCCTTCGGCCGCCGCGAGGACGTCACCGACCTTCACATTACTACCGCTACGGATACTTGCCGTACGCCCCTCGAGCGGTATGCGCTCGACGTGGCCAGCTTCTGGTGTGACCTGGACGATATACTTCTTGCCGTCTTCCCAGAGGTCGACCATACCAGTCACCTCGGTGACGTAGGCCTGCCCCTTCGGCGTGCGCGCTTCGAAAAGTTCCTCGACGCGCGGCAGACCTTGGGTGATATCCGAACCACCAACACCGGAACTGTGGAAAGTATTTAGTGTTAGCTGTGTGCCGGGCTCGCCGACAGACTGTGCGGCGATGACTCCAACTGGCTGCGCGTCAGCAACAAGCTGGTTCGTTGCCATGTCGACACCATAGCTCTTGCGCGGAATGCCGTGCAGGTTATTAGTTGACAGCGCTGACTGAATTTTTACTGATGTAATCTTCTCGTCCTTGTCGATTGCATCCGCAATCTCATGGGTAATGAGTTGGTCGGCCTCGATATGTCCAGGCACCGCCTCGGCAGTATAGCGACCATAGAGTCGGCTACCGAAGGCAATCATCGTCTGCTCGGTCTCCGAACGGTACACAGCAAATCCCTCATCTTCGCCCGAATCATCTTCGACACTAAAGACGTCTTGGCTGACATCAACGAGACGACGCGTCAGATATCCTGAGTCAGCGGTCTTGAGTGCGGTATCAATCAGACCCTTGCGTGCGCCTCGCGTTGCCACAAACGCCTCAAGACTTGAGAGACCATGCTTGTAGTTCGAGCGAATCGGCAGCTCAATCTCGCGGTTCGTTGCGTCCACCATCGTTCCAATCATGGCGCTCGCAAGCTTGATGTTCGAAAGCGTTCCACGCGCACCAGAGTTGACCATGGTCGAGATACTTGTGTCCATCGTCTTGAGCTCTTCGCGAAGGAAGTCCTCGATCTTGCGGTCGACACCACGCCAGTTAGCGACGGTCAAGCTATAGCGCTCGTCTTCAGTGATAAGCCCCTCGTCGAACTGTTCGGAAATTTTTGCCGTTCGTATGTCACCGTCCTTCACGAAATCATTGATCTCGTCAAAGCTCAGGTAGTCCTGCATACCTGTCGACACGGCCGAAACGGTCGCGAAACGGAATGCGAGGCCCTTCATGCGGTCAGCAGTACGAGCAGTCTCTTCGGCGCCATATTTATCAAAGACTTGACCAAGTACGCGCTTAAGCTCCTTCTTCGTCTGGACATTGTCATTGAACGGAAAATCGTCTGGCAGAATCTCGTTGAAGAACACGCGGCCAAGCGTCGTGTTGCGGACTCCACCCTTGGCGCGAACGCGAATTGGGCTCTGGAGCTGAAGTTTGCCCATATCGTAGGCCAGCTCGGCGTCGCGACTACTTGCAAAGACCTGCACGTTTTCGGTCTGAGCCGACGGCTTGTTATAGGTCAAATAGTAATTACCAAGGACGACGTCTTGACCGATATTGAGCACTGGGCTACCATCAGCTGGCTTGAGCAGGTTGTTCACCGCGCTCATCAGCTCCTTGGCTTCACGCTGCGCCTCGTCAGAGAGCGGCAAGTGGACGGCCATCTGGTCACCATCGTAGTCAGCGTTAAAGCCGGCGGCCACGAGTGGATGTAGTTGAATCGCTTTGCCCTCAACGAGCTTTGGCATGAATGCCTGAATACTTAAGCGGTGGAGTGACGGCGCGCGGTTGAGAAGGACATATTTTCCTTCGATCACCGAGTCAAGTGCATCCCACACGACCGCATCACCGGCCTCAATGAGGCGTGTTGCGGAGCGAATATTGTGAGCGTGATCGTTGCGAATCAGCCAGCTAATGACGAACGGCTTGAACAGCTCGAGTGCCATTTGCTTTGGTAATCCACACTGATTAATCTTGAGCTTCGGACCGACGACAATCACCGAGCGGCCCGAGTAGTCGACACGCTTACCGAGTAGGTTCTGGCGGAAACGGCCCTGCTTGCCTTTTAGCATATCGCTAATTGACTTCAGGCGTCGGCGACCACCAGTCGCATTGACCGCACGGCCACCACGAGCCGCAGAGTTGTCGACCAAGCTGTCGACCGCTTCTTGAAGCATACGCATCTCGTTGCGACGGATGACTTCCGGCGCGTTGAGGTCGATCAATTTCTTTAGACGATTGTTACGGTTGATGACGCGGCGATAGAGGTCGTTGAGGTCACTCGTCGCAAAACGTCCACCGGTCAGCTGTACCATCGGGCGCAAATCAGGAGGAATCACTGGCAACACCGTCAGGCATAAGCTTGATGGTTTGATACCTGCCGCTTCCATGCCTTCGAGCACTTTGAGGCGCTTGAGAAGCTTCTTCTCGCGCTGACCCTTGGCGCTCTCGACCTCTTCTTGTAGCTGCGCGATAAGCATTGGCAAATCGATCTCGTCGAGCAGAGCCTTTAGCGCAGTACCCCCCATGCCAACGTGCACAAGTTCCTCGTACTCTTCTGGCAAATTGCGATAGTCAGTTTCATTGAGCAGCGCGCCTTTTTGCAGGCTTTCGAGCTGCGTCTTCTTGAGCGCATAGGCACTCTCAAGCTCCTCGATTTCTTTGCTTTGCGCTTCGGCGAGCGCTTTGACATCGGCACCTTCGGCATCGGCATCACGTTCGAATCGCATCTTGATCGCGATACGCGCTGCTTCCGTCTCGGCATCGAGATCGGCCAACATCTGATCACGCCTCTCTGCGTCGACGTCGAGAATAACGTACGTCGCGAAGTAAGCAATCTTTTCGAGATTACGCACGGTGATGCCAAGCAGCAGACTCATAGCGCTTGGCGTGCCACGCATAAACCAAATATGCGCGACCGGAGCGGCGAGGACGATATGTCCCATGCGCTCACGACGAACGATACTTTTTGTCACCAGCTCTCCGTTTTTATCGACGGCAGCCTCTCGCGAACGTACGCCCTTGAGCTTGCTGTCGTGAGGATTGATATCCTTCACTGGTCCAAAGATACGCTCACAGAACAGACCATCACGCTCTGGTTTCTGCGTGCGGTAGTTGATGGTCTCTGGCTTGGTTACTTCGCCGTAGCTCCATTTGAGAATATCCTCTGGGCTCGCGACCGCGAGGCGCACCGCGTCAAAATCAGCGATGCCGGTTGATGCAACAACTCGTGGCATATTACATCTCCTCCCTATCTTCTTTATCGGTTATTTCTTCGTACATGTCATCAAAATCCTCATCAAGATCGCGAACTTGTCCGCCCTCATCGATTTCACGAACGGTCATGGCGTCGTTTTCGTCCATGTCGCCCAGTTCGTCAGATTCGTCAAGTACCGTTTCGATATCGTCATTCGGTACGGCAGGCACCGCCTTATCCTCAGGGCCAGATGCCTCGATAATCTTCTCGGCATCAATCTGCTCATCTTCACTGATAAGATCGACACGGAGTCCGAGGCCCTGCAGCTCCTTCACAAGCACATTGAAGCTCTCTGGAAGTTTTGGACCAGTAATCGGATCGTGCTTAATGATCGACTCGTAGGCTTTCGCGCGGCCGTACACATCGTCTGACTTGATCGTCAGCATTTCCTGCAACGTTGTCGCAGCGCCGTACGCCTCGAGTGCCCACACCTCCATCTCACCAAAGCGCTGACCACCGTTTTGCGCCTTACCACCGAGCGGCTGTTGCGTCACCATGGTGTACGGACCAGTCGAGCGGGCGTGAATCTTGTCGCTCACCATGTGGTGAAGCTTGATCATGTGCATCACACCAACGGTCGTGCGCTCTTCGAACGCGTCACCGCTACGGCCGTCAAATAGCTGGCTCTTACCGTCGCGAGCGAATCCAGCTTTTTCGAGCTGTTCTTCGATAACCGTGTTTGGCACACCGTTAAATGGAGGAGTGGCGACCTTGAAGCCAAGCGCGCGCGCCGCCATACCGAGGTGCGTTTCAAATAGCTGACCAAGGTTCATGCGGCTCGGAACACCGAGCGGATTCAAGACGATATCAACTGGTGTGCCATCGGCCATATATGGCATATCTTCGACTGGAAGAATCCGAGCGACAACGCCCTTGTTACCGTGGCGTCCAGCCATCTTGTCACCGACACTAATCTTGCGTAGCTGCGCAACATAGATCTGGATTTGCTTCAGAACACCAGCCTTGAGTTCGTGACCGTTCTCGCGACTAAAGATCTTCACGCCGACAACCTTGCCGCCACCAGCATTGTTCATGCGCTGCGAGGTATCGCGAACGTCCTTGGCCTTTTCACCAAAGATTGCACGTAGTAGGCGCTCCTCAGAGCTAAGCTCTTGCTCGCCCTTTGGCGTGATCTTACCAACCAGCACGTCACCAGCCGACACCTCAGAACCGACTTGAACGATACCGTTCTCATCAAGATGCCGCAGTGAGTCTTCGGACACATTTGGAATATCCCGCGTCACGATTTCTGGACCAAGCTTTGTTTCGCGGACTTCAACTGTGTAGTCCTTGATGTTCACGCTTGTCAGACCATCGTTTTCCACGAGGCGGCGGCTCAGAACAACAGCATCGTCCATGTTGTAGCCAGCCCATGGCATAAACGCCACCAGCAGATCGCGTCCAAGCGCGAGCTCGCCATCCGCAATTGACGCACCCTCAATGAGGATGTCGCCCTTTACGACCTTGTCGCCGCGGTTGATGCGAACCTTTTGATTAATCGAGCGATCATCGTTGCTCTTTGCAAAGTGAACGAGGTCGTAGCGTTTGACGCCATCGGCATACTTCACTTCGACAGCTTCGCCGTCTGCACGGACAACTTCACCGTCACCTTCGGCAACAATAAGCTGGCTTGAATCACGGGCAACCGCACCTTCAATACCCGTGCCAACCGTCGCGGCTTGCGGTGTCAGCAGCGGAACGGCCTGGCGCTGCATGTTCGATCCCGTCAGAGATCGGTCGATACGGTTCTTTTCGATAAATGGCACGAGTGCCGCGGTCGAACCGAGAATCTGCTTGTGCGCGGCGTCCATAAAGGTCACCTCGCTAGCGTCAACCTGGCCCGGCATGAGGTAGCGGCGGGCGCTGACACGCTCGCTCAGAATCTCGCCATTGTCGCCGAGTTTTGCACCAGCATCGGCAATCACCTCGGTTGCCTCTTGTGCGGCATCAAGGTAAACAATTTCGTCCGTTACCCTACCGTCGACAACCTTGCGATATGGCGTTTCGATAAATCCGTACTCATTCACGCGAGCATAGGCCGCCAGGTTAAGCACGAGACCGATGTTCGCGCCTTCTGGCGTCTCAACAGAACAGAGACGTCCATAGTGCGTTGGGTGAGCATCGCGGACGTCAAATCCAGCACGCTCACGGCTAAGGCCGCCAGGACCCATGCTTGATAGGCGGCGCTTGTGAGAAAGTTCAGATAGTGGATTCACTTCGTCGAGCAGCTGGCTGAGCTGGCTGCTAGCAAAGAATTCGCGAACAGCAGCAACCACTGGACGCGCATTGATGAGCTGCGAAGGCGTCACCGTCTCGAGATCACTCATGCTCATGCGGTCCATGGCGTTGCGCTGCATGCGAAGCATACCGACGCGGAATTGGCGTGAAACCAACTCGCCAACGAGCTTGATGCGACGGTTCGACAACGCGTCGATGTCGTCACCCTGCTCCTGCGTATTGTTCAGGCGGATCAGCTCGCGAATAATCGCGACGAGGTCCGTCAACTGGAAGACGCGGTTTTCAGCAGTGTTCGGCACATCGAGGCCAAGGCGCTGATTCATCTTGTAGCGGCCCACGCGGCTGTAGTCGAAGCGCTTAAAGTCATAAAACATGCGCTCAATCATCTGACGAGCGTTGTCGACTGTCGCCAAGTCGCCTGGGCGAAGACGGCGATAGACCTCAATCAAGGCCTCGTTCACGCCGTGCGCAGGATCTTTTTCGAGTGTCGCATCGATGTATTTAATATCACCGGTGTCGATATCCTTAAAGAGCTCCTTGATATCGCCGACCTTGCTATATCCAAAGGCGCGCAACAGCGTCGTTGCGGCAATTTTGCGGCGGCGGTCAATCTTGACATAAATCGCACCGCTCGTCGTCGTCTCGAACTCGAGCCACGCACCACGACCAGGAATAAGCTTCGCGTTGTACAAGTTGCGTCCAGCTGATTTCTCCGCCGTAAAGAACACGCCCGCCGAACGGATAAGCTGGCTCACCACGACACGCTCGGTACCGTTAATGATAAACGTACCGCGGTCGGTCATCCATGGGTAATCACCGAGGTAGATTTCCTGCTCTTTGACTTCACCCGTAACCTTGTTCGTCAATTCGACGTTGACATGAAGCGGTGCGTCAAATGTCAGGTTGTTTTCTTTTGCGAACTTTTCAGGGTTCTTTGGATCCTGAAACGCGTAATCCTTGAACCGAAGTTCAAGTTTTTGACCTGTGTAATCCTCGATAGGATTGAGTTCCGCAAAAATCTCGCTCAGACCAGTCTCGACGAAATCTTTCCACGATTCCTTCTGGTGAGAGATGAGATTTGGCAGCTTAAGCTTGTCGTCTTCGGTGAAAAAGACGCGCTTAGTTGCAGCGGCGGTTGATGCCTTTGCCATGCATGCTCCTCGCAATTATTACGTTAGTTTGGTGTAAATAACAGAGGTGGGTCGTCCTCGCTATTCACAATTGGTTGGCTTCGAAGCTCACTAACGGCGGGTTTTCGTACAACAAAACGCCACGCCACTGGCGCGTCATACAATCGACCCACGTTATACTATCTTCATTACACTCTAGTGTAATAGAGAAAACGTGGGTCTGTCAATGCATTTTTTAGGCTTTTTCGATAACTTTGTCAACGACGCCATACTTCACGGCTTCATCGGCACTCATCCAGAAATCACGCTCCATGTCGGCCTTCACTTTTTCGAGCTTTTGGCCGGTATTTTTGGCCATCGTTTCAGCCAACATCTCCTTGAGCCGTAGCGCCTCACGCAAGCTAATTTCCTGGTCGGTCACCTTGCCCTGCGTGCCGCTTGATGGCTGGTGAATCATCACTCGTGAATTCGGCAGTACAAATCGCTTACCCTTGGTGCCACTGCTGAGCAAGAATGCCCCCATGCTGGCCTGCAAACCAATGCCGACCGTCGAAACGTCAGGCTTTATGTATTGCATGGTGTCGTAAATCGCCAGCCCATCATACACGCTGCCGCCGGGGCTATTGATATAGAGCTGAATATCCTTCTCCGGGTCCTCGTTCGCCAGGTGCAATAGCTGTGCCACGACCACATTTGCCGTGTGCTCATTCACATCTTCACCGAGGAAGATGATTCGATCTTCTAATAGACGAGAATAAATATCATACCCACGCTCGCCATCGCGGGTCCGTACAATCACATTCGGTACTAAATAACTGCTAGGCTTTGTCATGTCTCTAGTATAGAGAGTTAGCACTCTCGTGTCAAGAGTGCTAATTTCACACATCGACCCGAAGCAATAGCGCCTCGTCGGGATGGCGGGGCGCTATTTTTTTGACGGTTAGGCCTGCTACTTAACGTTAAGCTCGACCAATCGGTCAACTGTCTTCTCGGTCAATAGCCGATTAGCAATCTCATGCTGAATTTCAGGCTCATCGAATCGCTTGACCGTATCCGGGCTGTTCGCATACTGCGTTTTAAACGCGTTGATTTTATCGGCAAGCTCCTCGGCGCTCGCTTCGATCTTCTCCGCCTTTGACAGTTCAGCCAATACAAGCCCCGCCTTCACGCGCATTTCAGCGGCTTCGTTTGCTTCTTTCTCAATCCACTCGTCGCGGTCCTTGAAACCCTTCGACTCGAAATACTGGTCGAGCGTCGTGCCCTGATACATCAGGTTTTGCATCATATCCTGCTCGATTGAGCGTACCTGGTCCTCGACGAGCACCTTTGGCGCCACAACCTTGCTTTTGTCGACGAGCTGCTTAACGAGCTCATCCTTGAGCGCGTCAGTCGCTTCGCGCTCTTTTTGCGCAGTAATCTCAGCCTTGATATCATCCTCGAGCTGCTTCATGTCGGTGTATGGACCAGTCTTGGCCGCAAACTCGTCGTTGAGCTCCGGCAATACGACCTTATTCACCTTTTTGAGCGTCGTCTCAAAGACTACTTTTTGGCCAGCGAGATCCTTCGCATGGTAATCCTTTGGAAATTCCAGCGGAACATCAAATGCATCACCAGCCTTGTGGCCAACAATCGCCTCTTCGAATCCCGGAATAAACGAACCGCTACCGAGCGTCAATGGATAGTCACCACCTGTGCCACCGTCAAATGGTGTCCCGTCGCGCTTGCCGACAAAATCGATGACCGCCTCGTCGTCCAATGCTGCCGCGTCAGTCGACTCTTCTTTTGTCGCATAGCCTTTCTGAATCCGCTCGATAACTTCATCGACGTCTTTTTTCGCAACGGTGATTTTTGCTTTCGTCGCCTTTAGTTTCTTGTAGTCGCCAAGCTCGACGGGAGGCAAAACATCCGCCTCAGCCGTAAATTCGAGTTCACTACCGGGCACAAACTTCTTTACCTCGACCTCTGGTCGCTCCAAAGCTTGTAGGCCGTTCTCGATAAATGAGTCGGCGACGCCCTTTGACAGTGCGTTCTCGAGTGTTTCCTCGGCAAGCACGCCAGCATCGACGTGTTTAGCAACAACATTGAGCGGTACATGACCCTTGCGGAAGCCATCGACCTTGATTGTCTTGGATATTTTTTTCAACGCAACTTGCTCGGCAGCTGTCAGCTCGGCCGCATCAAGAGATACCGTCACTAGCGCGCGCGTTTCAGATATATGCTTAATGGTAGATTTCATAAGTATTTACTATAGCATAATTACCCTAGTAGGTTAAGCAAATGCCGTCGTCCATGCCATTCTGTGCGGGAACTGAAGACGAATTTGACGGATTTGCCGCATCGGCCGGCAGATATCCACACTTGCCCGCCTCACGTTGAAAATGAGCCAAGTCCTGGCTCGTCTGGTCCTCGAGCGCCGTCATCATCATTACCGAACGAGACGCTGGCGCTTTATAATAAAAGAGGCTAAGATTGCCTGTATACGAGCCTTGAGCAATTGTGCCGTTTGGTAGTGAACCCGTAAAACCAGCCGGTAGTAAATTGGCCGCGACAAGCATTTCCTCTAGGCTACAGACTGAATCCCCCTGCGCCACCCATCCCTGGCCATCACCGTTTGGGCAAGTGCCATTCGTCAGTGCTGTCGATGAGTTAGTCCCCCCTGCAGGGTAAACGCCTCCGTGATTCGTCAGCCAAATAGAAAATGCATCTGCCACCTTACTCATCGCATCGCGCCGTTTCGCATCACGCGCCTGCATTTGCGTATTTCCGTAAACAGCCGCCGTTACCGTCGCCAAAATAACGATGACGACGATAACGACAATCAGTTCGACAATTGTAAACCCTTCGAGATTCCGCTTACGCATCATGCCTTTATGATGGCAAAATCACCGAACGCCGTCAAGACTCAAGATCAGAAATATCGAAGTCGTCGTCACTCGCGGCCTCATGGTGGTAGCGCCGATCCTTGACAGTCGCGACGACACGCTCCAAGCTCAGCTTATATTCTTCGCCCGTCTCAGTGCGCTTTAATGTATAAGCACCACTTTTCACTTCACTATCACCGATAAACAGAAGGTAAGGAATTTTCTTTTTTATCGCTGTTTTTAGCTGTTTATCAATTTTTCTCCCCGTAAAATCAATCTCGACATTGATTCCCTCCTTGCGCAGATCAGCGGCAATCGCCAGCGCGTTTTTCAAGACATCGCCAAGAACAATCATGTATACATCGGTCGTTGACACGAATTTCGGCAGGAGTTTGTGCGATTCGAGAAACAGTTCAGTCATCGTCAGCCCTGGAGCGATGCCCACCGCGCTCACCGGCTCAGACCCAAACAATCCGACGAGTCCATCGTATCGCCCTCCGCCAAACAGTGCACGATTATTTTCTGGGTGCATGTCAAAGAATTCAAACACCGTGCCGGTATAATAATCAAGTCCGCGCATCAATGTAATATCGAACACAGCGTTCGTCACGCCGACGCGTTCAAGCAAGGTAAACAGTTGCTGAACCTCTCTCACCGCGTCACTCGCTCGAATCTCCTCTGGCAAATCCCCCATGGTTTTCGCAGCGAGCAGATGAGCAATTTTTTGTAAGCCCGCCTTTGCCGCGTCTTTGCCGAAAATATCTATCGCTTGGTCGCGAAAGACTTCGGGCGCGATTTTGTTCTTGCGGTCGAACAATTTGATCATCAGCTGCGACTGAATCGCATCGAGCCCAAGATAGTGTGCCATCATAAAATTAATAATTTGACGGTTGTTGATACGAATCGCGTACATGTCGCTTTTCGCGCCAAATGCTTTGAGGAGCTGATCACCCATGCTGATAATCTCCGCTTCGGCCATAGCACCCTCGACGCCAAAGATATCACAATTCAGCTGCCAAAATTCGCGCTCACGGCCACGTTGCGGACGCTCATAACGCATAAATTGCGCAATGCTAAACCACCGCGCCGGATAGGCGATCTCCTGACGCCTAGCGGCAATCATACGACTCACGCTCGGCGTCATCTCTGGTCGAATCGCGACGCGTCGCTCACCACGATCGGTAAATTGATAGGTTTGTTCGTTCACCAGTTCCTGGCCGCTCTTTGCGGCATATACCTCGAGCGGCTCCAGCAAAGGTGCGTCGTATTGTTCGTACCCATAACTCTTGACGACTTTGCGCCATGTGTTAAAGATATACGACCGCACGCGCATATCCTCGGGATACCAATCCCGTGCGCCTTTGTACGATTCCGATGATAAGCTTGTCATAATCTCTGTTATTGTTGCATTTTTCTTACGGGTTTGCAAGAATAAGCGGTTTAGCTAAGGAAAGTGCCCCGCGCGCCACAATGGCACGCGGGGCACCGCACAGATGGTGAAGATGGGTCACTGGTGCGCGTCATCACCTCCAATCGAGAGAACGACATAAACGCCAGGGCGCGTCATGTGACGCGCCTCGTAGCGCCTGCGCCCCATGGGGCCAACGACGAGCTTCGCCCGCCCGAAACCTTTGGGGCTCTTGGGAACAATATCTACCATTCTGCCTTCTTTCGTCTTGGCGCATCATCAACTGCGCGGTATTGCAAATTGGCATGGTCGACCAACTTGCATCTTCCCATTTTGACATATTTGCGTAGCTATTTCAAAAACAATGTACCTGAGTCTCAAAACCTCCCCGACACGCCGTAAAGCGACTGCAACCCTGGTACTCCTGTCAGGAATACCAGGCGTGTAGGGGGGTGTGGAGTGGGAGGGTTTTGAGATTCAGGTCAATGCGTTTTGTTCCAGCCACACATACATCGCAATTCCTGCCGCCACGCCCACATTGAGCGACCGGGTACTACCAAATTGCTCAATCGCCCGAATCTCGCTTGCAGCTCGCAATATCTCGTCAGATAGCCCGTTGCCCTCCGAACCAAACACAAGCACTGCGTTTTGCGGCAATTTCCTTGTCGCCAGCCCCACCGACCCTTCGACATTGTCTATCGCGACAATCGTTTTCGCGCCCATAGCAGCAACAAAGTTGTCGACAGAATCATAGTAATGCAGGTGCAGGTACTTGTCCGTCATCATCGCCCCACGCTTATTCCATTGCCGTCGACCTATGATATGCACGCGCCGTACACCAAACGCATTTGCGCTGCGAATAATCGTGCCCATATTAAAATCCCGCGCCAAATTCTCGACGGCAATCTCGAGACTTACACCCTGCGCGTCGAGATCGGCAACAATGTGCTCGATCGGCATGCCTTTGTATGCATCGATAACATTTCGCGTATCTTCCATTACTGTCAGTATAGCAAAAACCGCCCATACGGGCGGCGTTACGTTCGTAGTTTTCCGCCGAAGCGGATGCGCAGAGTCATCATTGACCGCGCATCCGCTTCGACA
>CAYSQL010000006.1:0-15083 GCA_964433265.1 uncultured Candidatus Saccharibacteria bacterium
ATGACGTCGTGCGGCGCGACGAAATCATCGCTTGAGTCGACGATAAGGCCTAGAGTACCGATCTCGCGGATGTCGCCAACGGTAAGGAGTGATGGCGTTTCTGTGAGTAGTGGTCCCTCGAGTTCGTAGGCGAGAACCTTCAGTGTTCCTGGGTCGATAATCGCTGCGCTCGTTTGGGCAAGCTCGCTGCCCGTCTGAAGTCCCAGGACTGGCATATTGAGTAACTTTGAGCCGAGAAGTATCATACAGTTGGTGGACCTCTCTCCCGCTATTCAGCAAACGGGCTGCGCTTCCCTTTTGGAACGCTATTTGGTTGAATGATGTCATCGGCGGCGCGAAGATGATTGAGCTTGTCGATCGTCGCTTTATTGAATGTGATGCTTGGCGCGGCGGTATTGGCTTGTGCCTCTGACTGGTTGATGACGAGAGTCAACATATAGGTAGCAGCAATGAGGCCGCCGAGAGCGAGGATGATGAAGATGATGGTATGGAAACGACGAAAAAACTTCCCGACGAGGTGGCCGATTTGGTCGAGAGAAAGATTGTTGCTACTTGCCGCCATCTAGGTATACCTCTATCGTGAGCGCGTTACTGGTGATAGCGTTTGATGTGGATCCATTGGCGCTTGTAGCGGCGCTCATTGAAACATTCTCAATGCGCATCTTCGTGGCGTTTTGTTCTATGGAGTAGAGAAAACGCAGAAAATTGTCGTAGGGAAGAGGGTTGATGAGCGCAATTGTCACCGTTGTCGTCTTTAGGCCTGCCGAGGCCTGTCCAGATGCACTCGCGGTTCCCGATGAGCTACCCGCCGCGGGAGCGGTCGGCGTACTGGCGGCAGGCGAGGCTGAGGCGTAGGTGATACCAGAGATGCCGATACCCGCATTTTGCGCAAGCGTATAGATGTCATTGGCAACTTGCTCCTGATATTTATACTGTGTGCTTTTGGCGACGATATTTTGCGCACGTTGGATGGCTTGTGCATTGAGCGCGAGAGCGCGTTTCGTCTGCTGGAGATTCGTTTCCTCGTCGTTACCCTGTTTAGCGGTTGTGGCGGCGGCGCTCGCACTTTGTGCTGCGGGCATGAGTATCTGGTTGTAGCCTAGCAGGAACAGACCAACGCCAGCGGCGACAAGTGGAACAAGCGCCGCGGAGAGGATGAGCCTTAGCTTGCGAGCGGTAAGGGCTATGGTCATGGTGTATCTCCGAGAGTGAGGAGCGTTGTCTTAAAAGTGATGTTGACGGTTGCGTCGACTGGATAGGCTGAGGTGCTCGTGGTACCCCCAGCCGCAGTTGCATCGGTAATACTCTGAATACTGACATTCTCGAAATAGGGCGAACTATTGAAGTTGTCCTTGAAAGCAAAAACAGCGGCGCGTGACTTCGCCTTTATCGGCATCGAAATTGGCTTGCCGATTGTTGCTGGATCGATCGCGAGGGACTGGATGACGACGCCGTCTGGCAATGTGTCAGAGAATTGCTTAATGATGGCCGTATAAGAGACTTGTTTAGAGAGGATCGTTTCGGCTATCTTGAGATTGTCATTGAACGCGGTGGCTTCGGCTTTTACGGGGGCAAGCTCTTCTGACTTTTTGTTGTTTGTAGCGATAGCTGTCATGCTACTTGCCTTTTGTTGGTTGAGAAAAACATAGACGACGGCCATTTCGAGACAGAGAAACGCAATGACGGCCGCAGCAAGGACGATGTAGCGAAGCAGTAGAACGTTTGCTCGCGCTGCCGCTAGCTCTTTTTTAGCATCGGGAGGAAGGAGAGAAATCATTGCCAAATCTCCTCGGGTGCAACGCTTGCGAGCCCGGTGACGGTAATGTAACGGGGGCGGAACTGCTTGTTTGGGGGTTGCAATTGTCCAAAATCAAGTCGTTGCCAGGGGCTGGCGACGCGTGCCGCCATGATAAGCGAGTCAGTGAAGAATTCGCCGATACCTGGCACGTTGCTTCCGCCACCAACGACAAGAACTTGCTCGATCTTGTGGTCCTCGTTGAGGCGTTCGTTGTAGTAGCGGATAACCTTGCGCACTTCTCCGACGATACGGGTGAGGCTCGGCTTGAGAGCGGCGGTAATCTTCTCTTGTCGTGGGCCGGCGCTGAGACCGTTGAGGACTTTGAGCTGGTGGGCATTCTCGAGCGCGATGTTGAGTTTTTTGGCGATGTCGAGAGTGAATGTATTGCCGCCAATGCCAACGCCACCGGTGACGCGGATGGTGCCACGATCGAGAATCGCGATATCGGTGCTGGCGGGGCCAATATCTACGATGAGCGTGCAGAGCTCTCCCTCTTCTGTCGCGAGGATGACGCGTGCGTCAGCGTCCATCTCCGGCTCGACAATCACAGGGGTGAGGCCGGCGCGTTTGACTGCTCCGACGCAGGCGTCGACGAGGACTTTTGGGGCGGCCGACATGACGACGGTGATTTTTTCTTTGGTACGCTCGATAACCTCGTAGTCGACGTACAGTGACTCAAGTGGGATTGGGATGTACTGGTCGACCTCAATTTGAATTGCATCAGCTAGTGACTTTTCTTGATCGGGAGGAAGCGTAAAAGTGCGCGAGAATGTCTTGCTTGTTGGAATGCCGACGACGACATGGTCCGAACCAAGCGTCCCGATGATGTTTTTTTGGAGAAGTGCGGTGATATTGTCGGCGAGATAGGGGTGCTCGACATCCTCGAAGGATTTTTGCATCTCGAGCGGGTCGAGGTCGACTGATCCGTATCCACGAACAAGAAAGTGCTTAGCATCAATTGACATGACTTTGATGCCAGTCTGGTTGATATCAAGGCCGATGATTGGTTTGTCTTTGTAGAATAGCTTTGTCATAGATGCCCACGATTGAATTGCTGCCTCATCTGCTCACCATTATACCATGAGCAATATCATTTCTACTGCTTTATGCTCGATGCGAGGCCGGCGATTGGCATCATGACGCTTGCGGCGATTAGTCCGACCATGCCACCCATGAAGACAATCATGACTGGCTCGATAATAGAGCTGATGCCGTCGATGGCGACGTCGACTTC
This sequence comes from uncultured Candidatus Saccharibacteria bacterium, assembly GCA_964433265.1. Classification (GTDB taxonomy): domain Bacteria; phylum Patescibacteriota; class Saccharimonadia; order Saccharimonadales; family Saccharimonadaceae; genus Saccharimonas. The sequence goes on from CAYSQL010000006.1 coordinate 3,033, forward strand.
TTCTTCGTAAAAGTCGGCAACCTTGACGAGCACGGTGTCGGTTTGTCCTGTCTCCTCGCCGACTGAGAGCATTTGGGCGACGATGGGTGGAAAGAGATCATTTTTCTCGATGACCGATGAGAGTGTTTTGCCACCTTTCACCGCGTCAACGGCGTCGAGGAGCGCTTGTTCGTAGATGACATTGCCAACAGCGTGTGAAGTGACGCGAATAGCCTCGAGCACGGCCACACCGGCGCCCATGAGCGCGGAGAAGGTACGGGCGAAGCGGGCGACGGCCACTTTTTGGACGATTGGTTTCGTGATAAAGAATTTTAATATAAAGCCATGGAGGAGATGCTTTCCCGTTGGCGTTTTAAAATAGCGCAGAAGAAGGACGACCCCACCGATTGCCGCCGGTATCACGATCATCCAGTAGGTCGTCATGAAGTGACTGATACCAAGCATGGCGATGGTGAGCGGCGGCAGTTTGGCGTCTGGTCCACCGAGGTCGGTAAGGATTTTGCCGATTTGCGGGATAACGAACATCATCAGGCCGAAGAAGGCGGCGACGGTGATAAAGATCAGCACCATTGGGTAGGTCATAGCGCTTTTGATTTTTTTCTTCATGGCCGAGGTTTTCTCGAGCTGGAGTGCGAGACGTTTAAGGATGTCATCGAGAATACCGGCCGCTTCGCCGGCGCGCACCATGTTGACATAAACGTCCGAAAAGGTGTTTGGGTATTTTGAGAGGGCGTCGCCAAGTTGTTCGCCGGCCTCGACGTCTTTGACGACCTTGCCGGTAATACTTTTGAGCGCTTCGCTTGTCGTGTGGTCGTGGAGCGACGAAAGCGCACGGAGCAGTGGCACGCCTGCGCTCACCATTGCGCTCAGTTGGCGGGTGAAAATCACGAGGTCATCTGACTTGACGCGGTTTGCGCCGAGAAAATTATTGAGCGAAAAGCTGGCTTTTTTAATATCGGTCTGCTTGAGGCTGATGGGCCGCATGTTTTGCTTAGCGAGCGCGGCGAGGGCACTTGTGCGGTCGGTCGCCTCGAACGAGCCGGACGTTGTCTGGCCTTGTGTGTTGAGCGCGGTGTAGAGAAATTGGGGCATAGAGAGCGGCTTCCTTGGCTCGTTATTCCTTCGTGACGCGAAGGATCTCCTCGACTGTCGTGTTACCGCGGAGCGCTTTGATGAGACCGTCCGTTTGCATAGTGGTCATCCCCTCAGTAATAGCTAAGTCCTGAATCTGGTCGCTGGTGGCATTCGAAATGATGAGTTTTTGGATGTCCGTGGAGTTGTCGAGCACCTCGTAGATGCCGATACGGCCTTTATATCCAGTGTGTCCACATTCCTCGCAGCCTCCTTCGTGGGCGCGCCAGAGTTTGAGAATAGTATCAGGGGTCGTAGCGATTGGCGTATCGCCGCCCACTTTTTGCTCGGCGGCCTTGCTGACGAGGTCGTGGACACGGCTGAATGTCTGACCCTTGCGAAGGTTGAAGAGCCGGGTAATGCTGCTAATTTGTTCGGCCGACGGCACGAACTCTTCACGGCAGAACGTACAGAGTCGACGAACGAGTCGCTGACCGACGACTGCCTTGACTGTGCTAGCGATGAGGAAGGGCTCGATATCCATATCGAGTAGGCGTGGCAGGCAGGTCGCGGCGTTGTTGGTGTGAAGCGTGCTAAATACAAGGTGCCCGGTCAGTGCGGCCTGTACGGCGAGGTTTGCGGTCTCGCCATCGCGAATCTCCCCCACCATGATGATATTTGGGTCTTGGCGAAGGAGCGCGCGCAGTCCTGTCGCGAAGGTCATGCCCGCCTTTGCGTTTGTCTGTGTCTGGTTGACACCGATAATCTTGTATTCGACCGGATCCTCAATTGTCGATATGTTGACGTCCGGTTTATTGAGGATGGAAAGGACACTAAAAAGGCTCGTTGACTTACCACTGCCAGTCGGGCCGGTAATCAGTACCATGCCATCCGGCTCGATAATAGCGCGGTTCATGATTTCGAGCGAGTGACCCCAGTACCCAAGCGTCTCTAGGGTGACGGCTTGATTTGACTCATCGAGGATACGCATGACAACTTTTTCGCCGTCGGCGATGGGGAGGGTGCTGACGCGGAGGGCATATTGCTTACCAGCGACTTTGATTTTGAAGCGGCCGTCTTGTGGGACGCGACGCTCGTCAATTTTGAGATTTGAGAGAATCTTGATGCGGCTGACGAGCGAGCCGAGCACACTACGCGGTAGGCGGTTGACCTCTTGGAGAACTCCGTCGATACGGTAGCGCACCTGGACGAATTCCTCGCGCGGTTCGATGTGGATATCTGAGGCCGAGGAACGGATGGCGTATTCGAGCAGCAAATTAACGGTTTGGGCGATTGGCGAGTCTTCGGCGATTTCTGCTTCCGAAACTTGCTGCGCGGCGCCGTCGTCCTCGCGCTGGACGTCGATGACCTTGTCGAGCTCCTTGTTGACGTCGCCGCGATAGTTCTCGAGACACTCGAGGATGTTCGTGTGCGGAGCGATATAAATACGGACGTTATCGCCGATTTCTTTCTGAATAAAATTGGTCGCCTGGATATCATCTGGATCGTCCATGGCGAGATGGATGAGTTTCGTCTCCTCGTCAATCTGAAAGACGATGGCGTTGTACTGTCGGGCGATGCGCTCGGGGATGAGTCCGAGGGCTTCAGCAGTGATGTTTTTTGGGTCGATGACGACGTAGGGAATCTCAGCGTAATCGGCGAAGAGCTTCGTGAGTGCAGCTTCTTCGACTAGTTTTTCGTCGAGAACGACTTCTTGGAGCGTGTGCGACAACCGTTCGGCGCGTTCCTTAAGCGGTGCCAGTTGCTCGTCGGTGGCAATGGCGTTCTTTGTGAGGATCTTTATCAGTGTCTCATCGGCAATGCGCATAGTACTTATGCTCTATTGTAGCGGATTCGCGTGCCGTATGCTAGCGGCTATTTCATGGTATAATAAACGACTGAATGACGATGACGATATTATCAGATGAACAGATGAAAGAATTTGGTGAGCGTGTCGGGACACTTGTGCAGGGTGGCGAGGTATTCGAGCTGATCGGTGACGTTGGTGCGGGTAAGACGACATTCACGAAAGGCTTAGCGCGGGGACTCGACGTCACTGATGATGTGCAGAGCCCGACGTTTACAATCAGCCGAACATACACAGGCCGAGAGGGCTTGCAACTGGCGCATTACGATTTTTATCGCCTGCCTCATGCGGGCATTATGGCCGACGAAATCCATGACGTATTACAGGACCCGAGCGCAGTGGTTGTGATTGAGTGGTCAGAGGTTGTGGCGAACGTTCTTCCGGATGATCGTGTGCGCTTGTCAATTCGCGCGACCGCCGAAAATGTACGCGAAGTGACGCTTGAAGCGGGTGGAGCAGAGAGCCGTCGTTTGGTGGAGGCGCTCCGGTGATCCTCCTCTGGAATAGTGCAGAGATGGTCGTTGACTATACGCTCGTGCTGGATGATGGCACGCGCGCCGATTATCGATGGGAGGCAGGGCGAACATTGGCACGAGATATGTTGGCGCATCTGCGGGACACATTAGCTGAGCACGACGCGACATTGACGACGCTTGAGGGGATCGGTGTGTACGAAGGACCGGGCAGTTTTACAGGCCTAAGGATTGGTCTGACTGTCCTGAATACTATCGCCACCGACCGACGGATTGCTATCGTCGGCGTACGCGGCGAGGAGTGGCGCGAACGAGCGCTAGAACGGCTCGGGCAAGGCGACGACGACGCGATTGTCATGCCGTTTTATGGTGGCGACGCGCACATTACGCAGCCACGCAAGTAACGTGAGCAGTTGCTCTTCGTAAAAACCGCTTGCCGACAGTGGGCCTAGGGCGCTACAATAAGAGGGTCTTACTTAGACATTCTGAAAACTTACTATTAAATTGATTGAATCTTCCTGATTGCCCCCCTTCCATATGACTGGCTGTATTTGTGATAACAGGCTTTTCAGGAGAAAGGAATAACTTCATGTTAGAAATTATTGCCGGAATCGCGGGGATTGTTCTTGGCGTGGGCGGTAAATTTGCGTACGACAAGCAGCGTGAGGCAGCTGGGAAGCATACGATAGCAAAAGATATCGCAAGGGCGCAGACCAAGGCGAGCGAAATCGTACTTGGGGCAAAGGATGAAGCGCTGCGTATCGAGACTGAGCGCCGTAAGGAGCTACAAAAGACCGAGAATCGCCTTGCTGATCGCGAGCGAACGCTTGATAAAAAAATTGATGAGCTTGACATTCGCACCGAAAAATTGCGCAAAGAGGAGGGCGAAGTTGAATCCCTCAAGGGAGAAGTTCGCGACATCCGTACTCGTCAACAGGAAAAACTCGAGAAAATTGCAAGCCTCAGCAAAAAAGATGCTGTTGAGAAGCTGATGAAAATGACCGAGCGCGATATTCGCGACGACCTGACTGGTTTGGTGGCGAAATTGCAAAAAGAAGCAACTGATGACGCCGAGGAACGTGCGCAGTTGATTCTGGTTGAGGCAATGGAGCGTATGGCGAGCGAAGTGACCGCTGAGCGCACTGTGACGGCGATTAAATTGACCGACGACGAGATGAAAGGGAGAATCATCGGCAAAGAAGGGCGCAATATCCAGGCTTTGCAGCGCGCGACGGGCGTCGATATCCTCGTTGACGACACTCCCGGCATGGTTGTGCTGTCGAGCTTCGATCCAATTCGTCGCCAGGTAGCGCGATTGGCGCTAGAGATGCTAATGAAAGATGGACGTATTCATCCTGGACGGATTGAAGAAGTTGTCGCCAAGGCCGAGAAACAAATCGAGAAAGAAGTGATTCGCGCGGGTGAGGACGCGGCACGTGAAGTGGGTGTGGCGGGGATTCCAAAGGAATTGTTGCGTTTGGTTGGCGAGCTGAAATTTCGCACGAGCTATGGCCAAAACGTCTTAATGCATAGTACCGAGATGGCGCATCTTGCTGGCATGATCGCCGAAGAAATCGGTGCCGATGTGCGCATCACAAAGACGGCAACGTTATTACACGATATGGGCAAGGCGGTGACACATAAAATCGAAGGAAAACACCACCATATTGGCGCCGAGCTTGCGCGCAAGGCGGGTATGGACGAACGCATCGTACACGCGATCGAGGCGCACCATGATGACATCGAGGCGACGACGCCAGAAGCGCTGATCGTGCGGGTGTGCGACGCCTTATCGGCGGCCCGTCCGGGTGCGCGCAATATTAGTGCCGAGAACTTTGCCGAACGTATGCGCGATCTCGAGAATATCGCCGTGAGTTTCAACGGCATCGACAAAGCGTACGCGATTAGCGCCGGCCGCGAGGTGCGAGTGATTGTCCGTCCTGAGAGTATCGATGACCTATCGGCAATTAAGCTCGCGCGTGATATCGCGACCAAGATCGAGAGTACAATGCAATATCCGGGGACGATTAAAGTGAATGTTATCCGCGAAACGCGGGCGATTGAATTCGCGAAGTAGGAATGCGCGTGCGCGATCGCTTGCTTGAAATCAATAAATTCATCCCGTTCATGGAGCGCGTCCACAAGCGGACGTCGTCGGCGACAGTCATCTTGATGCTGCCCGATGGCAAGGTAGTAGCAGTCAAGGCCCACTATAAATCATACTGGTCGTTCCCTGGTGGGCTCGTCGACGATGGCGAGTCACCACGGGAGGCGGCGGCGCGTGAGGTGCGGGAGGAGATCGGCCTCGCTATCGATGCCGAGCGCCTCGAATTTGTCTTGGTCGTTGATCGGACGAGCTTACGGCTTCGAAGTTATCAATTCGTTTTCGAATACGCGCTTGACTATGCGGCGCTTGATGCGATCATGCTCGATTATGCTGAAATTATCGATTACGCTATCGTTGATAAAGCGGCCATCATGGAAAATCGGGACGGACGCGTGTATTCGCAGACAGCTCGCCACTGGGCGGCGGGCAAGCGGGGCTACGAAGAGCAGTTGTTTGGCTCTGGCGCCTAAAAGACGGAATTACGATTACCTATTGCTGAGACGTCACGGCGACTTCGCCGAGCCGGTTCGATACGAGTACGACGCGGCCGTCAGCAGAGCCGCCAAGGGAGCAGCTGTAGAGAGTGAGCTTGGGTTGACTGGAGGGTGCTTCGATCTCTGTTTGATTTGGTTTGACCGTGAACTTGGTAGCGATTTGGTAGGCATACCGCTTCCCGTTGTAGTCGATAATAATCTTGTCGCCGTCTCTTAGCGTGTCGATCGAGTAAAACGGTGATTTCTCGATAGTGCCTCGTGGGGTAGGCTGGATACTAAAGCGATGTGCGGCAATAATGAAATTACCGCCGTCGACAGGATTGCCTCGTTCTGGAAAACGCCATTCCGCGCCGCGATCGAGTGCTGCCGCGCCTTCGCCGTAGGGGATATTAACGCCTATTTTTGGTATGATAATCCGATTATCCTTGGGTGCGCTCAGACTATTGACAGCAATGGGGTGGACAGCGATGACTGACGCGATTGCAGGGGTAAATGTCAGCGTGAGAATATACCCGCCAATCCCCATCGTGAGCAAAGAAAGCCCGACGATAGCGGATCGTACGGTGAGAATGCGTCGTTTTTGTCTGATCTTCAACATGCCCCTTATTTCCTTTGCCTCAGTATAGCGTACATGGTTATCGCCGCGCAAATCTACTTATTAAAGAGGTAGTAGTCGTTGGACGATATATTGGTGCCTTGGACGGCGCGAAGCGACCATTCGCCAGTATCAAGCGATGACCCGGGCCAAGACCAGCCCAGCGTACCAACAGTGTTGGCCTGGGTGTAAGGGAGATAGCGATCGGCGCCGGTGATCGTATTGTGCGCTCGAATCGTGCAGTAGGCGAGTGCGCTGACGGTGCAACCACTAGAAAGCGGTTCGTTTGCGTTGAATGAGTGTTCGCTGCGGTGGTCGCCGGTTTGGGCGAGGACGGGGGTGTCATTGGTGGTCGAAAGTGCTTTCGCAATTGAGGCCATCGCCTGTGCGTTGATGACGCCGTGGCCGTACTGTGGCGCGTAGAATTGCCCACTCATATTGGGAACCTTCCGCGCCGAACCATCAATAATCGCGGTTATATCGTCCACCGAGGTGGTTGGTTGGACGGCGTGGATGAGCGAGGCGATACCGGCAACAATGGGGGTTGAAAATGAGGTGCCGTACAATTGGTCCGTGTACGCGTTGGCGTAGTTAAAGGCCGTTGGGTCGTTTGGTGTGGTGCTGCCACGGTTGATTGTGGTAGAGACGATCGCGCCTGATCCCGGCGCGACAACATCGAGGGCCGGGCCATAACTGCTAAAACTGGCCCTTGTGTCCGTGCTGTCGGTTGCACCAACGGAGATGACGTGATCGTAGAGTGCGGGATACGACATGGCTCCTGGTGTGCTCGGGTCGCACCCGTACTCTGCACCGGTGCCACAGTTGCCCGCTGCTGCGACGATGACGACGTTGTGTGCGTAGGCGTAGTTGACGGCGTCTTGTACGCTTGTGTCGAGGCTTGACCCACCGAGGCTCATACTGATAATCGAGGCGCCGTTATCGACTGCATAGTAAATGGCGGCCACGACGTCGCTCGTCCAGCCGGTCCCGTCGTCGCCCAATGCCTGCAGCGGCATGAGGCGTGCGTTCCAGTTGGCGCTCGCGACGCCTTTTCCGTTATTTGTTGCCGCGCCAGCGAGTCCAGCGGTCGAGGTACCGTGAGACACAGCACCGAACGGGTCGCCAATCGAGCCGCCAAAACAGGTCTTTTGTTCCGTGTAGTACACGTCATCCCCAGTGTTGCCTGCCTGTGGAGTATTGTTTGAGGTGTATGTGCCGGGCACGGTGCATGGCGAGGTACTAGGCGTGTATTTGCCGTAAAAGTTCCAGCCGCGCCAGTCGTCGACATACCCGTTGCCGTCATCATCACAGTTATTGGTGGCCTTGTCCTGGGGTGTCCCTGTCCAGCATCGATCGCCGGGTTGTGTCATGCCGGTCTCGCCGGGATTTGTGTACCACTGCGAGGCGAGGTCCTCGTGCTGAAGGGCAAAACCGGTGTCGATGACGGCAATAACTGTTGGGCTGCCGGTCGTGACGTCCCAAGCGGTCGTGTCGTTCGTTTTGGCGTAGAGCCAGTTGAACTGTGCGTTGGCAAGGACTGGGTCGTTGGCGGTCTGAAGCGCCCGATAAGGATACTCTTTTGCAATAGAGCGCATGATCTCCGCCTGTTTGGGCGCGTTGGTCGTCTTGCGTGGTGGCGTCACGTTGGCGGCGACGGCTGTCGATGGCTTGTGACGCGTTGCGCTAGGTGCCGAAAGCTGGTCGGACGATGTGGTGGGAGTCGACTGCGCCAGGGTGCCACGAGCGGCTGTGGTTTGCTGAGCGGTGCCATCGGTACGCTGAGGGGCCGATGACGGCTTGTGGGTAGTGATCGGCCTAATAATCGGTGTAGTTGGCCATGCACACCTAAGAACGCCGATAATGAGCGCAATCGAACTGACAGCAATAATGATACTCTTTTTATTTTTTCTCATAGGTCACACACCTAATGGACTCAGTATACCTAGTAGGTGTGTGACTGTAAAGACACTTATCCTTTAAACGGATGGGCAAGGATGAGTTCAGGCGCAGCCTCAGCGATGCGGAGCAGCTCGTTGTATTTCGCGACGCGGTCGGTGCGTGAGAGCGAGCCGGTCTTGATCTGGCCGCAGCCAAGTCCAACGGCGAGATGGGCAATGGTGCTGTCTTCGGTCTCACCAGAGCGGTGGCTCATGACCGTGTTCCAGCCGGCTGCTTGCGCCATTTTGACAGCCTCAATCGTTTCGCTGAGCGAGCCGATCTGATTTGGCTTGATGAGGATGGCGTTGGCGGCTTTTTCGTCGATAGCGCGGCGGAGGAGCCTGGTGTTGGTGACAAGCAGGTCATCGCCAACGAGTTGTAGGCGGTCGCCGACCTTTGTCGTGAGTTTTGTCCAGTTTGCCCAGTCATCTTCGCCGAGGCCATCTTCGATGGACGCGATAGGGTAGTTTTGGCCGATTTCGTCATACCAGTCGATCAGGTCATCGGCGCTGACTGTGCGGCCTTCGGTGGCGAGGGTGTAGTTGTCGCCTTCGACAAGTTCGCTTGACGCGACATCGAGTGCGAGCTTGACGTCGCGACCGAATGTATAGCCAGCTGCTTCGACGGCACGCTTGATGAGGTCGAGCGGTTCACGGTTGCCGCCACGGACATGGGGCGCGTAGCCGCCCTCGTCGCCAACGGTCGTGCCATAGCCTTCGTCTTTGAGGATTTTCTTAAGGTTATGGAACACTTCGGTGCCGATGCGAAGGGTGTCTTCGAATTTTTCTGCGCCGACGGGGATTATCATATACTCCTGGATATCGGTGCTGCCGGCGGCATGTGCGCCACCATTCATTATATTCATCATTGGCAGTGGCAGGCTTGGCGTGCTGCTCGTTGTTTTCGCGATATACTGCCAGAGCGGCAACTTTTTGGCGTTCGCGACTGCCTTTGCAGCGGCGAGGCTGACGGCGAGGATGGCGTTGGCGCCGAGCTTTGCTTTATTTTCGGTGCCATCAAGTTCTAACATTGCTTTGTCGATAGCCGTTTGCTGTGATGCATCCATGCCGATGAGCGCGGGTGCGATGATGTCATTTATATTGCTGACGGCTTTTGAGACGCCCTTGCCCATCCAGGCTGAACCGCCATCTCGCAGCTCAAGTGCTTCGCCGGCACCGGTGCTGGCACCGCTTGGTACGGCGGCGCGCCCAAGTGTACCGTCGCTCAGTGTTACGTCCGCTTCAACGGTGGGGTTGCCGCGAGAATCTAAGATTTGTCGTCCTTTGATTGTGGAAATAGAGTAATCTTGCATGCCTCTATCGTACCGGTAATTGAACTAAGTTTCAATTCGGTGCATACTAGGGGCATGACAGAGAAGCAAGCACACAAAGGTATATTGGTCATTAGTCGGCACGGCGAAAGCGAGTGGAATCTCCTCGGAAAATGGACAGGGCTCACTGATGTAAATTTGACAGACAAGGGGCGCGCCGACTCGACGTTACTGGGCGAATTGCTTGATGACGTTGATTTCGACGTCGCTTACACGTCCGATTTGAAGCGTACACAGCAAACGCTCGATGCATTGCTGGCTGGTATGAAAACGCAAGGTGATTTGCCGCGCTACGCTCACGCCGCGCTCAACGAGCGGGACTACGGTGACTACACGGGCATGAATAAGTGGGAAGTCAAGGAAAAAGTTGGCGAAGAGGAATTCAATGCGATTCGTCGTGGTTGGGCACATGCGATTCCGCACGGTGAGAACCTCAAGGCCGTGCACGAACGAGTCGCGCCGTATTTCGACGAGGCAATCTTGCCACGCCTGCAGGGCGGCGAGAACGTCCTCCTCGTGGCGCATGGCAACTCGATCCGGGCTCTGATGAAGCACCTCGAAGATATCGACGAGAAAGATATGGCGGAGGTTGAGATGCCATTTGGACAGCTCCTCATCTACCATTTCGAAACTGGGGCCAAGAAGCCACACAAAAAAGAAGTGCGCAAAGCGGCTATTACGCCACCAAAAGCATAGCTAGCGTAATTTTATACCGGGGACGTGTAGCAGACGTGCTAGCCCATACTGAAGGCAAAAATACGCCGCAGTGATGGCGGCGCAAAATAGGGCGGTCACGCTAACGACATCGTAGGGGAGCGGCGCATTTTGTGGGGAAAAGTAGATTGCCAATAGTGGGATGAGCCACGCGGCAACTTTGACACCGAGCACGACCCGCACCGAGAAAACCCGTCGTTTTTTCTTGGACTTTGGTGCTTGGGCGATGAGTGGCGTGATCGTATGAGCAACGGCCTGCGTAAGATTGGCAGTTTTTGTACTGATTGTTTTTGGCATCCTGACCATCACAACGAGGCTCGTGATCACGACGAGGGCGGTAGTAATGCCAACGATGATTAGTGTGATGCTAGGTGGCAAGTCTGTGGTAAATGGTGGCGTTTTTGGCTGGGCGCGGTCTACTTGAGAGTATGCGGCGTCCATCAGGAAGGGGTAGGCGATGACGACGGTAGCCCACAGCCATTGGAGGATGAGAGACAGGTACCCGAGTGCCCCAAAAAAGTTAACAAATTTGACGCGGCGATCGAGGCGTTTCATGTCCGTATCATATCACGCTTGAGGCAGGCAGTGTGAGGTGGATGCATTCTGGGGGCCATCCCACACCCAGTTGGTCGTATTGCCGTCTGCAAAGTTTGATTGTCCGTCTGACACCATAACGCCATCAATGTACGTTGTGCCTCCGAGGCATCCGTAGAAGCGTATGCGCACTGTTGCGCTGCCACTGATAGTGACGGTGGCCGCGATGCGTTGCCACTGGTTGAGCGTTGAGTGATTATAGGCAATCGTCCCATCTCCTGTGCAGCTGCCCGATGCGCATCCGAGCAACGTATCCCTATTCCCGAAGGTCATACCTCCACCAGTAAGGTAAACGTAGCCACTAATGGTGTAGGTACCTGATGTCGTGAGCGCTATATTGGCCTCAAGATATCTATCGTACGTTGTTGATCCGATTGCGGGGGCACTAATAGCAAAGGAATTCGGTCCACTAAAGGCTTGAAGATTGGCGGTAGTGCCGGTGTAGCCGCTGCCATCAGCCCAGCTCCACGATGTCCGGCCATTCTCGAAGCTTGGATTTGTGACGAAATTAGTGATGGTCGCAACACCATTCGCCGAACGACCGGGGCAACCGCCTTTCGTTGGTGTTTGAGAAGTGTTACTTATCCAATAGCTCGTCGATCCATTTGTGCTTGTCAGACAGTAGGCACCTGGTGCGCCGGGTGACGATGAGTACTGTAGGGTTGTTGAAGCTGTATCGGTAATTCCGGCATCAGCAAGAGTCGAGGGGTATGTGCCACTGTCAACAGTATAAAGGTCAATTTTTTCTGCCACCTGTTTGAGCGTGGCGGAGGCGGCTGAAGCACGAGCACGTTCTTGGGCGCCGGTAAATGCGATAACGGTTATGTGGGTAGGATTGGTCGACCAGTATAGGTGTTGGATATAAGAG
>CAYSQL010000007.1:0-12597 GCA_964433265.1 uncultured Candidatus Saccharibacteria bacterium
AGTACCAGGGTTGCAGTCGCTTTACGGCGTGTCGGGGAGGTTTTGAGACTCAGGTTTGTCTCGGTTGAGTTTTTTGTCCGGATACGCGATACTAGGATATAGTGCTTATGCAGCAGGGGAAGATACGGCATTGGGGAAAATCAATGATACTGGCGGTGCTTGTCGGCGGCGTTCTCGCTTCGGTGTCGGCGTTTGCCGACTCGAAATCGACGAATTATCAGGCGGCAAATATGCAATTTGGTTCCGACGCGACTCCTGATAGCTGCTCCGGAACGTACTGTGCGCATGCGTTTATTGGTGATGTGGCGAGTGGAAATGCGACGAATGGCACGAGCACGGCGCAGTTTGGCTCAGTCTCGGCTGGCGAGCCGACGCTCGATGTTATCGTCGATCCGGGTGTTTCTGCGCTCGGAAACCTCACGACGGAATCAACGGCAAAAAAGACGATGGTCGTTCGCATTCGCAGTTATTTAAGCAACGGCTACACGATGCAAATCATTGGCGATTCGCCGCAATACGCTGGTCACGCCCTGTCGACGTCAGCGACGCCGAGTAGTGCGACGCCAGGAGTGGAGCAATTTGCCATCAACGCTGTGGCGAATACGACGCCAATGATCGGGGCCGACCCGGTGCAGGTTCCCTCGGCGCAAATGAGTTTCGGTACGGTGCGTAGCAGCTATGCGCAGCCAAATAAATTTATGTACAAAAGTGGCGATACCGTCGCATCAAGCGCGACTGAATCGGGAGAGACGGACTACACAATCAGTATGGTCATCAACATTTCGAATGGGACGCCTGCTGGAAAATATACGGGCGACTACTCAGCCGTCGTTATCCCGGTCTATTAAACCAGAGTGGCGGGCGTGCTCTGCGGTCTTGACCTGTGGATAATTCTGAAAAGAATCCTATTGCGCGCCGTGCATTGTCGATGCTACAATGCTTTTGTATTCCTCTGTAAGAGGGTCGAAAACAAACAATAACTATAAGGAGATATATGAGTACATATACCCTCAAGTCAATTGCTCAACGCGGTTTGCTAGTGGGCGTTGTTGTCGTGACCGCAGTGGTCGCGCCGGCGCGCGTATTTGCCGATTCGTTGAACCCATTGACCGAGCGCTCATTGTTGCTCTCCAGCTCCGCTCCTGGATTCCAGGATACGGATGGTTCGGGCAACTCTGAAACAGCACCAAACGCCGGCGGCACCTACTATGCGCCTCCAGGGTCTGGTCCAAACGGTAAGAAGACTGGTGAGTCGTTTACCTTCCGTGTGAGCACGGATAGCGCGGCGACGTCGACGCCAATCAAGGCGTTTACCTTCCAGTATTGTACGACGGCAGCTGGCTATTGCCAGGCGCCAGGTAATAACACTGGTGATGAAAAAACTACCAACCGTGAAGCGAACGTTGATGCTTGGCCAAACAGCCGAAGCGACCTCAATGTTAACGGTACCTTTGCCTGGAGCGGCTTGACCGATCCTGCGGCAGGCGGCTTTACCGTCCTCGTGAACGGCGTCGTCTCGCCAGCGAGCGACTGGACGATGACCGGCTCGAACGCAGAAGACACAAGCTACGCGGGTGCGCTAACGGGCAAGAACAACTACATCACGCTAAAGAGCGCGACAGGTATCAGTCCTGCCTTTAACGACAAGGTGACGGTGATTTTCAAGGCCTCTTCGACCGCTTTCATCACGAACCCTGGCGACAAAGCCTTCTTCGTGAAGATCAACACTTACAAGAGCGACACGTCGCAAATCAATCCGAACAACGACCTAACACCTGCTGATACAACAGATCAAACGGTTATTGACGGTGGTGTGACGGTGGCGAACGTCATGACTGATTCCATCCACATTACCACGAAGGTTCTGGAAACGATGGCTTTCTCGGTCGGTACGCAGAACCCAGATTCCACCAATGCGCCTCATGGCACGTGTGATGCAATCAATCAGGTGAATAGCAACCGCTTACAGATGGGTAATCCAAACGCAGAGTACTCACTGGAAACCGGTCGCGCATGGGACGTCTACTCGTACTGGCGCCTCTCATCCAACTCGTCCGGTGGGGCAACGGTGTACTACTCTGGTAATACACTCGCCAATACTGTCGGTGATCAGATTCAAGACATGACATCGCCATCGGTCAGTATCCCAGGCACCGAACAATTTGGTCTCGCCTTCGTCAATGCGAACGACGGTACGCTTGACCCATCGTTCACGAGCCTCGTCGGAACGGGCAAGTACAAGAACCCAACCTCAGATCCATTCAACACGCTGACCGGCCAAGACTTTACGACGACTGCACAGACTCTCGGTACTGACTATCGCAACGGTTTTGACGATTCTGCCGACAATGCGAATGGTGTATACGGTACGGCACAATTCAAGTTCCTCAAATCGAGTTCTTCGGTGCCAGAGCCAATTGCTCAAGAGAGCGAAAAGGTCATTAGCTGCTCAACTGCGAAAATGCGCTACATCGGTAACATTGGTGCCGATACGCCAGCAGGTGTGTACACGACCAAGATTAACTATCTCGCTGCTCCTCAATACTAGAGTTGAGATAGCGAGAATGACGACAAACCCCTCCCGGTGTGGAGGGGTTTGCTTTTTGTACTGTACCGAGAGGGCTGGCGGGTCGGTAGGGTATGGCCCTCCTCGTACGGGGGTAAGTATAGTACAATAACAGTATATGGGTGTCTCGCATCACCGGTTATACCGTATTCACGCGCTTACGTATGAGCGACACCATATGTGGTCGCAGCTTATCTGGATGATTGTCCTGGTGGCCGTCGTCGTATCATCGTCAGCCTCGGCGGCGATGCGGTTTCAAGACAGGGGTCTTTACATGGCGAGTGTTGAGCCGGGCGCGACGACAGCATATACGATTTCCTTTCGTTTCATGAGCCCGGACGCGGTTGGATCGGTCGATATGTTGTTTTGTGATGACCCGATTCCGTACATGCCGTGTGACGTGCCGGCGGGACTCGATGTGACCAACGCGAGCTTATCGGCGCAGGCAGGTGAGACGGGTTTCTCGATTTTGTCGAAAACAACGAACCACATCATTTTGACACGCTCGCCCGTGGCGATTACCGCCAATCAGCCGTCGTCGTATACGTTAACAGGTATCGTGAACCCTACGAACACGGCAAAATCGTTCTCTATTCGCTTGCGTAGCCACGGATCGCTTGATGCAAGTGGGGTGCAAATTGATTTTGGTT
This sequence comes from uncultured Candidatus Saccharibacteria bacterium, assembly GCA_964433265.1. Taxonomy (GTDB): domain Bacteria; phylum Patescibacteriota; class Saccharimonadia; order Saccharimonadales; family Saccharimonadaceae; genus Saccharimonas. The sequence continues at coordinate 3,217 of CAYSQL010000007.1, forward strand.
CCGTGAAGGGGCAGGTGACGAATGGTATCGTGATTGAAACCCAGGTTCCCCCGATGCTTATTTTCTGCGTCGCCGGTGAGGTATCGGATGATTGCACGCAGTCAGACGGGGCATATTTTACCGACATGGGCACGCTGAGCGCGTCATCGACGCTGACAGCACAATCACAGATGGCTGTGGGGACGAATGCAAGCGGTGGATTCGCAATTACTGCGAATGGATTGTCGATGAGTGCGGGGACAAATGAGATTGACGCGCTTACCACACCAACCGAGAGTGTGCAGGGGATGAATCAATTCGGCATGAACCTGGTCGCAAATTCACTGCCACAGATTGGGCAAGACCCGCAGGGTGATTGGGCAAACGCGGTGGCGTCAGCGGACTACAGTGTTCCGAATAAGTACAAGTATGCGTCAGGCGATGTTGTCGCGTACTCTCCAAATGTGAGCTTGCTGAAGAAATTTACCGTGAGCTATATCGTCAACTCGCGCAACGATCTTCACCCCGGTGTATATAGTACAACGATTAGTTTTGTAGCCAGCGGTCGCTTCTGATGCTATAATACAACTTATGTTTAATTAAAAACCTAAAATGTGAGGGGTTTATTGATGATAGTACACACAAAACGTCTGGCGGCTGCTGTTTGCGCCGTGCTCATTGCGGCCGTTGCTTTTTTGCCATCGCCCGCCGTCCATGCAGCGTCGTCGTCGCTTAGTATCGCGCCAAAAAAGAATTACAGTATCGAACCTGGCAAATCAATCAAAGATAAGTTGACAATTCGCAATCTTGATGCCAAACAAGCACTCAACCTGACGTTGCGCGTCGTCGATTTTACCTTCAATGACGACAGTGGTACGCCGAAGCTGTTTCTTGCCAATGATGCTCCACAGGAGACATGGTCAATCAAACCGTTCGTGACGCTACCGGAGACGGTGACGGTTGAGCCAAAAGGGACGACGTCGGTGCCCATTAGTATCACGGTGCCAGCAAATCATGGCGCCGGAAGCTACTACAGTGCCATCGTTTACTCGTCTGGCGTGCCGGACGGCGGCAATGTCGGCATTAGTGCCTCAGGGGTTTCGCTCGTATTCGTCGATATTCCAGGAACGGTCAAAGAGGACTTGACGCTGACGAAGTTCGGCCCCTATAAGCAGTCGTCGTCGAATGCGGCAAAAGCGGGATACGTCTATTTTAACCGGGAAGAACCAACCATGTTTGGGTATACCCTAAAAAACGCCGGAAATGTCGTCGAGTCGCCAGTCGGAAGCATTACCCTACACAACATGTTCGGCAAAACGTATACCGTCGGCGACGTCAATACCAATAAATCTGTGGCTTTGATTGGGCAGACACGTACGTTTGTTACATGTATGAAGCAAAAGGCGCAGGAAGTTGACTTTAATGGAACGCGTGCCGATGCGACGAGCTGTGCGTCGGTTGGCCTTTGGCCTGGTTTCTATAGCACGTCGATTGATTTATTTTATGGGCAAAACGGCAATAACACGCAGGAGATTACCAAAGGTGGGTCATTCTGGTACCTACCGACTTGGTTTATCATCGTCTGTGTCGTTGTCTTACTCCTTGTTGCGTACTTTGTCTGGCGAATCGTTCTCTTCTTCAAGAAGGGCACGCCGCTTCGTGGCAACAAGCATGGCAAGAAAATGAAGAACCGTCGTCAGTAGGCGAAAAACGGTATTCCTCGATGACGCGAGGCGCGGTACAATAAAGCCATAAGTATGATGCGATTTTCCCGTCCACTTCTCGGATTTGTTGCTGTGGCCAGCATGGGCTTGGGCGCTCTTGTCTCGGCACTTCCCGCGGCTGCGCTGACCCCATTGCCGATCCCCGATCCAAAAGCGGGCTCGTACGGCCTAGCGGCGACCAAGACGCAGCCAGCACCGACGACGGGAGCAACGATTACGACGCCTGGTAATGGCTCGGCATTTAGCACGTCGCCAATAACCGTGACAGGCATTTGCCCGAGTGGTCTTCTTGTCCAGGTATCTGATAATGGCGTGATGGTTGGAGCGGTAATGTGTACGAATGGGAGTTTTAGCCTCCAGATAGGGCTTTTTCCAGGAACGAACGAACTGAGCGCAAACGTCTATGACGAAATTTATCAAACGGGGCCCGCCTCAAACACGGTGACGGTTTCGTATACTGATACCCATTTTAACCCGTTTGGTGCAGCCATGACGCTCACAAGCTCGTATGGACGACGCTCATCGTCTGCGAACAGCCCGCTCGATTGGCCGTTGCAGCTCAGTGGTGGTGCGGGTCCCTATGCGTTTAGCCTTGACTGGGGAGATGGCTCCGCTGGCGAGCTGAAAAGCCAGCCGCTTGCTGGTCTCATCACAACGTCACATACGTATAAAAAGGCAGGAATTTATCAAGTGAACGTGCGCGTTACTGACGTCAACGGTGTGAGCGCCTTTTTGCAATTAGTGGCGGTCGCAAACGGGAAGGTGGATGCGGCGTCGGCGTCGTCCACGGGTGCGTCGACGACAAATGGCCAGTCTCAGGCGACGAAAACTATTGTCTTGTGGATACCGGCTGCGTCTGCCTTGCTTCTTCTCCCTGTTACCTATTGGATTGGACGTCGAAGCCAGCTGATTAGCCTACGGGGTAAGCTTATGAAAGAGCGTGATCAGTACGAAAAAGAGCGTATCTAGGCATTTTTTCGCTGGCGGACGCACCGTTAGGCAAAGTGCGCACGGTGGGCGACGAAAAAACTGTGGAAAACTCCCAAAACATATTGACAACCATAACCACCTTTGTAGTACAATACGGTTGCTACCTAAAAAAACAAAAAACTAATAAAGAAGGATGTGAGGGAAAAATGACTTCTTTTGGAGTATTGGGGCGCCGTGTTGGTGCTATGGTTGCAGTTGGTGTAACGGTTGTCGCGACATTCGCGCCGGCGTTCGCATCGGCTGCGCAGTTAACGGAGCGCTCGATTCAGCTGAGCAGCTCAGCAAAGAGTGCAACAAATGTAACCTATACTGTTGATTTTACGCCAATTGCCGGCGCAGGAGCTTTTATTGTTGACTTCTGCTCGAATTCACCAGTGATTGGAGCGACCTGTACAGCACCGAGCGCTAATGGCTTTAGTGCGTCGTCGGTCAGTACGGCAACGGCTGGATTTACGACGACCGCGCTATCGGCGACGACGGTTGAGGTTGACGGCACGGTGACGGCGGGTGCTTCGCCGAACGTTGCCCTTGCCGGCATCACTAACCCAAGCGTGACGGGTCCTTTGTACGCTCGTATCGTTTCGTTCGACACGCCGGCGCACGCTGCGGGCTACACGTCGACCAACGCGACGCCGACGGGCAGCGTCGACATGGGCGGAGTGGCGCTTTCGATCACGGACAAAATTAATGTATCGGCCGCAGTGCTGGAGTCGATGACCTTCTGCCTCTCGGGCGGCGCTATCTCAGAGAACTGTGGCGGCACCCTGACAGCTCCGGTTCTAACGCTTGGCGCTGACACTGGTGCTGGTATCGCGCTCGATCCGAACAATGTCTACACGGGCACCGTGAACACACAATTGTCAACAAATGCTGTTGGTGGTGCAGTCGTTCGTCTCAAGAGCAGCGCGGCTGGTTGTGGCGGCCTCATTCGTGCTGGTGCGTCGTCAGCGGCAGCTGGTTGTGGCATTGCTCCTGCACAGGCGACGAATGTCGTAGCGGGCGAAGCGAAGTTTGGTGTCAAGACGGCGACAGCGGTCGGTGTTGGTGCAAACTACAACGGCACCTTGCAACCAGCAGCGGGCTCAATTTACGGCAACACGGCGTATGCTATGCGCTACGCTAGCGACACTGATGGCGTGACGAGTACCTATGGCGATGCGTTCCTCGATACCAATAACGCTCCCGTCAACAACATGGGCATGGCGTTGACCTTTGGTGCGAGCTCAAGCAACAATACGCCAGCCGGTACCTATTCGGCAGACCTCAGCTTGATTGCTTCAGGCAAATTCTAAGGGTCAGTATCGTTAAAACAAATAAGCGTGCCGGAATGGCACGCTTATTTTACTCATAACACATGGCTTAGCGCCGAGCGCTGTGTCGGTGATTTGAACGAAGAACACGTTGTTTATAGGCGCGGAGTGCGAACCATCCACCGACGATGAGACCGATGAGCGCGACAACACCGCCAATACCCCAGAGAATAAAGCTTGTCGGGATAATCCAGAACGAGCGAGAGGCATCGATGGTTTGGTTCTTGGTGCCGTACGAAAATGTTGCCTGTACGGTGTAGTGACCAAATGACTTGAGGTTCTTGAGGGGGACATCCCAGCGGCGTGCACTGTCGGGCAGAATCATGTCGCGTGGCGTCTGGTTGTTGAAATCGACTTCGTAGATGACTTTTTTGTCTTGAAGGACGGACACTTTCCCAAATGGTGCTGCCTGGAGGTTGCCTTTGTTTTCAAAACGCACCGAGGCGCTTATGTCACTAGGGGTGGTGAAATATTGCTTGGTTCGTCCCTGTTGTTCAATATCAAAGCTAAAGTTCTCCAATTTTTCAACGGTTGGGCCGGGCACAGTGGCGAGAATCAACGAAGCGACGCTGGCGCTGAGGTTGACCTGGCCGCCACCGTCCGGAGTAGTCGGGGCAAAACGAATCGCGCCGAAATATCCACCGGCTTGGGCGTTTGATGGTGTTGTAATAACAACATCTACTGATGCAGATGAACTGGCGGGAATAGTCATCGCGGCGAGTGGCGCCATGAAGCGCTTTAGGCTGTGAGTCGGGGCATATTTGTTGGCGTCGAGAATGAGGGCTGGCGTCCCTCGCTCGTCACCAGCGATAAAGTCATTTTCGATTGGTAGGACTGTCAGCGCACTCTTCGTAAGGTTGGTGACAGTCACCTTGACGGTCTTTTTGCCACCAGGCGCGAGTTCGACGTCACTGCGTACAGGCGTCACTTTTAATGTATTTGCGGCCGTGCTCGCCGCCGCTTGGCGCGTCGAAAAGTGCGCGCACAACGCAACTGCCGCTACAAACGCCGTCACTATCCAAACTCGCGTTTGCACGCGCCGTGTTACCAACATCCCATATTTCCCATTTAAACTAACACCACTCATCATAGCATAGATGCTTACGTCTGCAATATCTGGCGCGAGAACGGCCGTGCTAGTATACTGATACCATGTATGAAGCACAGCGGTCAAAGAGGCGGGGATTTACGATTGTTGAGATGATTCTTGTTGTGGTGATCATCGCGATTCTTGCGACGATTACTATCGTTGTGTACGCGAGCGTGCAGAAGCGCTCACAACAGTCGGCGGCGATGGCTGAAATGCAGAGTAATAGCCAAAAGTTGTCGGCATATGCGCTAGCAAACGGCACACGGATGCCGACCTATGCACAGACGCAAGCAGACTCGACGATTGCACTGACCTTTAAGGGCGGTGTCTACAAGCAGATGACCTATTGCAACGGACCGACGCAGGCGGCGTTCGGCGCACTCCTCAAGTCGGGCGACGTTGTGTATATGCAAGTCGGTGGCACGCCGACGGTCGATGCGACCTTTACCGCGTCAACGGTTTGCACGAAGTTGGGCATTACGAATAGCGATGGCTCCGCGGCACCGGTGACGTATATTGTCGGACCATAACGCCGTGCCTATGGTGTTGTCAGGGTGTTTCGAGCCGTTAACGCCTGCTCAAAACCAATCACCCAGCCAGTTTGACGGACACTGCGATAGACGGGGGTTTGGTACATTTTTCCGCGCGCATCGTAGAGCTCGGGAAAGCCACCGTAGGTAAGCATTTCTTGTTTGTAAGCGGCGATATTACGGTCCGCTTCGGTCAAGTAGGCGGTGTCATTGGTGTTTTTATAGAGGACAAGCAGGGTCTTGATATATTCTAGTCCCCAAAAACTCCAGATACTGTCGCCGCCGTATGATGCGGTGCCGAAAAGCCTCAGCGGGGCGAATTGACGTGATTTGCGCCGGTCATTTTGGTACTTCACGCCAAAAGGTTCGGCGATATTGGTCTGCTCGATATAGGCGATAGATCGTGTAAAGTAGGGGCGCTCCGTTGCCTTGCTCGGGTCGAGAAATCGGGTCGCGAGGACGATAAGCCAGTCGGACGAATAGTAATGATTAGCAAGACTTGCCGCCGAACGATCCTCGAGGAAGTGTCCTTCATTCGGGAGCCAAAAAGTGGTGAGAATACGTTGTTTGTAGGTGTCCAAAAAAGTCTTATCGAGCGTTATGAGGCCAAGCTTTTGGGCAAGCTGTAGCGTACGCCAATAGATGACGTTATCGTAAAAAGCATTCTCCCGGCGGGTAATATCCTTCGTGCCTGAGAGGTGAATATCGCTGCGAATCAGGCCCGTTTGCGGATCGTATACTTTGTCGCGGTATTCTTTGAGGTGTTGTTTTATGGAGCCGTTATAGCGAGCGAGTAATGCTTTTGCGGCCTCCTGGGTGCGAAGTGGGTAGAGCGGTGCGGTCTCGAAGGGTGAATAGGCAGGTTCGACGCCGCTCAATACCGCACCAGCGTAAAGGAGACTATACATCGTGTCGCTCGGGTAGGCGTACACGTCGATTGGCGTGAATGTCGAGCCGCCCATTGGGACGATCGTGGTTGAGAGCTCTTTTGATTTATCGTACACACTGAGGGCAAAGGCGAATGTCTGCAAGTACGAAAGCTCGCGGTTGCGCCAGTCGGCGTCGCTCGTCTTGATACTGGGGTCGAGCGTCGAGTAATAAAATATACCAAGACTACGATTATAAAATGGTGTGAAGTGATCGCCTGAGATGATATAGGGGTTCTCGGGGTTGAAGCGAAGCGTGTGAATATCCTGCGCGATGCCGTCGACGGTCGTACTTTTCGACTTTGGACTATGAAAATAGCGGCTGTCAATCATATACAGGGCAGATTTTGCAAACCCATCACCACGACACGCGAGGTTGCTGCAAACATGGATTTGGTCGGAATAGTCGGTAACGACGATCTTGTCGCCCTCAAAACGTGCACGGTAAGGGGTGCGGACGGTGGGAAAAGGGCCAAACGGATTGGTGAGGAACGCATTTGTAATAATGGATGCCGTGAGCACGAAGATGCCAGTGAGCGCACCAAGAATACTTTTTTTACGACGAGACCAGCGTCTTAGCCGTTGACGTGGTGAGAGGCGTGGCGCGGGTGTGGTGGCATGCGTTGGGGAGGTGTCTTCCATGATAAGTGCTAGCCGTTGCTTATTTCTGTGCCTCAATCCAGCTACACGCCAACGTTGCCCAAGTGGCGACATGGCGATTCACTCCTTGCTTCGTGCGGGCACTTGCGGCCGTTGCCACGGAGAGAGCATGCTGGCCGTGTTGATAGACGTGTAATTCGCAGGGGACGCGTAGCTCAAGGAGGCGCGTGGCGTAGTCGATCGAGCCGCGCGACGATACGAGCATGTCGCGCGCGGTGTGCCAGAGAAAAGTCGGTGGGGTATTGATGCTCACTTCGTCGATGGGTCGGTGCCGAAAGAGCTCAACGAAACGCGGTTTTGGCATACTTGTCACAGGGGGCTGCGTCAGCCCGCGAATATACTCAGTGCCCATGGCCGGATAACAGAGAATAACACCGCGTAGCTGTGATTTGCCGATGCGGTTGCCTGCGATGGCCGCCAAATGTCCGCCAGCACTAAAACCGCAGAGGAAAATCCGATGTGTGTTGATGCGCCACCGAGAGGCATTGTCATGGAGGGCAACAAGGAGCGCATTCACTTCGTCGACGAGGCGGGCGACGGTGACGGTGGGGTCCTTGAGGTACGTGGTATAGTTCAGCACGGCGGCATGATAGCCATGCTCGGCGAACATATCAACGACTGGGCGTTTTTCGCGAGCGGTCGTGTAGAGATAATTGCCGCCAGGAAGGATAATGACAAGCGGGCGGTGTAGAGGCGTGTCTCCGATATAGAGTTTTGCCGACGCCGTTGGAGACAGATGAATCGTATGGTAAAACACTCGCTCTATTATACCACGGGCAAAAAGCAATGACCGTTTCGTCTGAATCTGCACCCCTGTTGTGCGAGTTTTTGCCTCGTGTCGGTATTTTTCCAGCTCTATTTCAGACTTGCTGTGCATACTGGCAGGAGTCATTATCGATAACCGAAAGGAGAAGATATGAAACAAACGTATCAAGCATTAACCCCCAGGGATACCCTTATTTTACAGCAAATCAGCGATGATTATGAGGAGGACACTGCAAATCTTGCCCAAGAGCTCGGCGAACCGCGCGAAAAGATCATGAGCCGTTTGCACGCTCTGCGACGCAAGGGTTTGGTAGTGTTGAGTGAGGGGTATACCGGTCTCGTGGTTCGGTTGAGCCGCAAAGGCAACGCGTTACTTCACTATATGTGGCCGGAATCGGCACGAGCGTACTAGAATAAGAGAGAGGGAAACGATGAAACTACTAGTCATTGAAGACGAGCGAAGAATTGCCCAAGCTATCCGGGAAGGCCTCGAGCAGGACGGGTACGCGGTCGATGTTGAGTATGACGGCGAGGATGGATATAATGCGGCGAGCGCCGATGAATACGACCTGATTATTACTGATGTCATGATGCCCCTTATGGATGGCTACGAGGTGGTTAAACGCCTCCGAAGCGACGGCAATAAGACACCGATTCTTATGCTGACGGCAAAGAGCCAGGAGCGCGATGTGGTTGAGGGGCTTGATGATGGTGCTGATGACTATCTAGCGAAACCCTTTTCGTTCAATGTTCTTTCGGCGCGGGTGCGCGCCCTCTTGCGCCGTCCACAAGCGTCACTTGGTGAGGTCCTGTGCTTGGGTGAGCTTGAACTCGATCCGGCGGCAAAGACCGTGAAACGAGCGGGCGACGCTATTCACTTATCGGCAAAGGAATTCGCCCTACTCGAGTATTTCATGCGTAACCCAGATCGGATTTTGAGTAAAAACAACATTTTGACGCATGTGTGGGATTTTGATGCCGACGTGTTGCCGAACAACGTGGAGAGTTTTATCAAACTGCTTCGTAACAAAATTGACAAGCCGTTTAAGACGGCCTATATCCAAACGGTACGAGGGTTTGGCTATAAATTAAGCGAAAACCAGACATGAAGCTCATTACGGAGATAAAAGATTTTTTTCACACGCGCCTCGGACGTCTCGCCTCGACGTATTTGGCCATTATCATGGCGATGACGGTCATCTTTAGCGGGGTCGTGTTCGAGATTTCTTCGGTGCAATTGAGTCGTCCAGTGCGGCCAGATGAGACAGTGTTCGTACGCAACCCTTGGGCGGATCGTCAGCAAATTCACGAATTGCTTGAGCGCCGCGCTAATGATCAGCGTGTCGGTTTGATTGTTGGGCTTGTAGGGCTTAATCTTGTCGTGTTCGTCGCGGGGGCATGGTTTAG
>CAYSQL010000007.1:12697-14775 GCA_964433265.1 uncultured Candidatus Saccharibacteria bacterium
CAGATGCAGTCGTGAGCGCGGTTCGGCTTCAGGAAGTCGTATCGGATGCTCTGGCGCTTGTTGTTGACAAAGCCCAAGCAAAGAAGCTGACGGTTGAGGATGCGGTCGCCGACGTACGTGTCATGGCTCCGTCAGAACAACTGGCGCAAGTGGTGCGCATCTTGCTCGATAACGCCGTGAAATATTCGAAACAAGGTGGTGGCGTGACACTTTGGACAGAGGTAAAAGAGGCGACAGTGCGCCTACATGTGAGCGACGATGGTATTGGCATCGCAAAAGAGCAGCTACCGCATATCTTCTCTCGTTTTTATCGGGTCGATGACGCGCGCTCAAAGGATAAGGCTGACGGCTACGGCTTAGGGCTTGCCATCGCCAAGACGATCAGCGACCGCTACAAGATGCATATCGCCGCTGCGAGCGAGGTTGGCAAGGGCTCGACGTTCAGCATCGATTTGCCAGTCGCACAACCAACGAAAATAAAGGAGAAATAATATGGATGGACGCAACAAACTTTTTCTTGCGGTCGGGGCGGTGGCTATCGTTGCTGCTGCAGCGATTGGCGTCGTTAAAATTATCGGCAAGGAAAGCGAAGGGACGGCCACATCGACGCAGTCGAAAGTGACGAGCGTTGCATCGACTCCGTCGTCGGCAGCGTCAAGTGCGACGGCGACACCGAGCACAAGCTCGAGTTCAACGACAAGTAGTGTGACGACGGGTACCTACAAGGATGGGGATTATTCAGCGACCGCCGCTTACCGCGTTCCGCACGGCAGCAACTCTATCGCAGTGAAGTTGACAATCAAAGACGGCAAAGTCGCCGCCGTGACGACGAATAGTGACTATTCGGACGGTGAATCGTCCTACTATATCGATAGCTTCGCCAGCGAAATCAAAGGGGCGGTTGTCGGCCAATCCCTCGACGGTCTCAGTCTTAGCCGTGTCGGTGGCGCCTCGCTAACGACCGAAGGCTTCAACCAAGCCCTCGATTCGATTGCAAGCCAAGCCAAGGCCTAGCTTGTGTACGAATTTAACGCGCTAGGGACGCATTGGTGGTGTGAAGACCTGTCGGGTAATGGAATTCCCGATGCGTTGCGCCTCGCTATCGACGACGAAGTGGCCCGATTTGTTCGTCATTATTCTCGATTTGACGAGGCGTCACTTCTTAGCCAATTGAACCGTGACGGCGTGCTAAAAAATCCACCCGTCGAAATGGTGGCAATGATGCGCTATGCTCGCGAGATGTTCGAGCGGACGCAGGGCGTGTTTAATATCTCTGTCGGTGGTGCACTTAACACGCTTGGGTACGGGGTAGCGGAAAATGGCGCGCCAGTGCGCCAGTCGTTTTGGGATGGGGCGGTTGTAGGTAATCAGGCGATCGTCATTCCGACGGGCGTCAGCCTTGATTTTGGTGGGTTCGGTAAGGGCTGGCTGATCGACGCACTTGCGAAATTATGCGAGGCACATGGGGTAAAAGCCTATTGTATCAACGGTGGTGGCGATTTATTCGTAAATAGCCCGACGCCGGTTGAATTCGCGCTCGAACATCCGCTCGACCCCACACAAAAAATCGGCTCGACGAAGATTACTCGTGGCGCACTAGCGGCGAGTTCGACGATCAAGCGCAGCTGGAGTAAAAACGGTGAAATGAAACATCACATCATCGATCCCACGACTGGCGACTCGGCGCTATCCTCCGTTGTCGCAAGTTTTGTGCGGGCCGACTCAGCACTGATCGCCGATACGCTTGCCACGGTTGCGATCATCGATCCCATACAAAAAACGGCGCTCGAAAGGGAATTTGGCGCTCAAGTCATCCTCATTACGCGCGAACAGATGTCTGTATAAGCACCTATTATCGCGTGATTCGGTGTCAATTGACTTTGTCACCTTGCTTTACTATATTGATGCACATGATGACCATAAAACACAGAAAACGGACTGCCATTATCGGCATACTTGCTGGCTTGGTATTCGTGCTTTTTGTTGGGTTGCTTATGTATAAAACCAAGCTAGCTTCTAGGGTGCAAGCTCCGCGCTATGCAACTGGCTATGAGGACGCAGCGGGGTGGGTGTATAGC